>CAZYHH010000043.1:14603-14870 GCA_964647295.1 uncultured Pseudomonadales bacterium | reverse complement strand
GTCATCCTCACGGGCGGTACCTTCGCCTGGCTTGGCCTGGGGTAAAACAAATACCGCGGATCCTGCGTCAAGATGCTCACTTTGTGCGCTTTTTTCGGCATCTGTCAGGTATCCTGTCTCCAAAACAAATTCAGTAAATTCCTGGTTCGTTACCTCATGAATTTGAATCTCAAAGGCTGATACTTTTTTGGTCATTTTGAGGTGTCGACTGAAATCACCCTCTTGACCTGCGCGGGTGAGTTTGCCTTCGGGAACTACTGCATATTC
>CAZYHH010000043.1:0-14593 GCA_964647295.1 uncultured Pseudomonadales bacterium | reverse complement strand
TTAAAAACGTTTTCAGGTTGTCATCAAGGAATGACTGCATCGACCCATTTTCAATCTTGTCTTGTCGCTTCACGATTATCGACTTACACCTCTAATCCACATTCAGAGGATATTGCCTAATAGGAGGCACCTGCATTTGCTTGAAAAAAAGGAAACACACGCACTTAGTTCCTATATCGCATGCCAATAGGTTAAGTACTCCGCATAGACCACAAAACCGTCCACCCCTTCCGCTTCGATATCGTGCTGATTTTTCAACAACATATCGCCACCGCCTTTGTCTTGCGCATCAAGCAACGTGATATGGGATCTCAAACGCACGCCATCGCCAATCACCACCGGTTTCAAGATCCTCACTCGATCTAGACCGTAGTTTAAGGGGTTTTGTCCATCAACAGGCCAAAGGTTGGCACTTTTATAAAAGTGAGACAGCAGTCCCACCGCGTGAAATCCATGCAAGAGCGTACCGCCATAAGGCGTGGTCTTCGCATATTCAGGATCACAGTGGCCTGGCGTCCGCCAACGAGTCACCTCGCCAAAGACATTTACCTGTAGCTGATCGATGTCGACCCAAGGGCTTACTCCCAGCTTCTGTCCAACAGAATCGCCGGCACCTGAAAGATAAAAAGACTGCATCTCATTCACTGATTAATCCTCTAGCTATTTTGGTTTTTTGAATACTTAGTAAGTAACCCAAGCACTTATTCAATAACATCACCCCAATACAACTTCAGCGAAGGTCCTAAGCTGATCGATATTTCTAGTAGAAACCAACAATGACGTGACCGGCGTCTCTCTCCAAGCCTGCAAGCGGTCCTTAATACGATCGATAGAGCCCACCAGCGAAATCTCATCGGCTAACTCAGTCGGCACAGCCGCGACGGCTTCGTCCTTCTTGCCCGAAAGAAAAAGATCCTGAACATTCTCCGCAGCCTCCTCGAAACCCATGCGCTTAATCAGTTCATTATGAAAATTGCGTGACTTAGCACCCATACCGCCAACGTATAACGCTAAATTTTGCTTAATAGGCTGCAAAGCTTTCTCAACATCATCATTTATAATGACAGAAACCCCCTGCATGATCTCAAAACCGGGCTTCGCATGTGCGATTTGATCCGCGTAGACCTCCTGGCGATACGGAGAGTAATAAAGAGGTAACCAGCCATCCGCGATCTCTGCCGTCATAGCGACATTTTTGGGCCCTTCCGCCCCAAGAAAAATCGGTAAGTCTTGTCGAAGGGGGTGCGTAATCGATTTGAGAGGCTTACCTAGACCCCACGCGCCCTCGCCGGTGTAAGGAAGCGGATAATGATCTCCTTCACTTGTGACTGGTTCATCTCTTTGGAGGACTTGGCGCACGATATTCACATACTCTCTTGTCCGTGAGAGTGGCTTGGCAAACGGTTCTCCATACCAGCCCTCGACAACTTGCGGGCCAGAAACGCCCATACCCAAAATAACTCGCCCGCCGGACAAGTGATCCAAAGTAAGTGCGGCCATAGCCGTAGCAGTTGGCGCCCTAGCCGAAAGCTGCGCAATCCCCGTACCCAAGCGAATCGTTTTGGTATGGGCACCGATCCAGGTCAACGGTGTAAAAACATCCGAGCCCCATGCCTCAGCAGTAAAAATCGCGTCATAACCAAGACCCTCGGCTTCTTGCGCAATATCGACCATCCTGGGATCCGGCCCTGCTCCCCAGTAGCCCATCTGCAATCCCAACTTTAGCTCTGACACTCTATGCTCTCCCAACAAAACCCTATGACTAGTATTCGATAAAGCGGAAAAACTGAGCAGCCTTAGCCGCGTTGCATATACTCAGACCGCTTATCGATCTTCTTCCCGCAAAAGATACCTGATTGATTCTTGTTTTTCCCTCGGTAATTTTTTTAGATGTGCCAGACCAATTTTAATGCGTTGTCGCTCTGCTCGTGGTAGCTCTTTAAATAGTCTCCAACGCTTTTCGAGCTCTCTTCGAGCTTCAGGGCTCAAATTGAGCCACTTTTTATATTCTTTCTGAAAAAAATCCATATTTTCAGAATTTGCCTTGGCGACCCTGAAGGCACCGGCTTCTAGTATTTCTTGTTGACTGGGCAGCAGCAAATGCCAAACGCTACGATATTCGGTTAACACTTCTTTTTGGGATGTCGTCAGATACCCCCAGACACGAGCGTAGGTGACCGAACAAACACTAAACAATAGACAGAAAAGCAAAATGCGGATCATGGATCGACCGTCTCACTAGGGTTGACGTAGAAGGAACCAGCCGGGTCGGTATCACCGGGAATCAACACCTCTTCGATCCAGAAACCCTCTTCCAAATCAAAAGGAGTGATCCACAGGTCTTCTGATCTTTCCATCCATCCGACAAACTCCAGGAAAGCCATCGGCGCCTCAGCCACTTCAACATTGTCAGATAGGGTTTCCTGAGCAGAAAGCGCAGACCAATACCAACAGATACAAATCGACAAAAATCTAATCCACAAAGCCCTCAACCTCACCTGTCGAACTCATTTCGTTAATGATAACACCCCGCAAACCTGGGCTTACGGCCCTTGAATCCTATCCTATTCGAGCAGACTGACCACCATCAACCGGCAAATTCACTCCCGTGATAAATTTGGCCTCGTCAGACGCGAGAAATAGCGCCGCGTTTGCAACATCCCATGCTGAGCCCATTTTTGCGCCAAGCGGGACAGACGCGTCACGCTTTTGAATCAACTCGCCTCGGTCTCGGCCGGCAGCGACGTAACCTTCAATCGCCATCGGCGTATTCATCAGTCCCGGCATAATCACATTAGCCCTAACCCCGTATTTAGCATTGCTCATTGCTAACGAATGCGTATACGCATTCAAAGCAGCTTTTGAGGCCTTATATGCGGTGATGGTCCCAGCTCCGGCAACAGCTGCAACCGAAGAAATATTAGTAATCACACCAAACCCCTGATCACGCATGACAGGCAGCACCGCCTTACAGGCGAATAAAGCAGACTTTAGGTTAACAGAAAATATACGGTCCCAAGCCTCCTCGCTGACTTTAAGTGGACTCGCATCGTTCGCACCAATACCGACATTATTATGCAAGATATCGATCTTGCCGAGACTTTGAAGTACTTCTTGAGTTAACGCCTGAAAAGCTAATTCATCTGTAGCGTCCATCTCATGCGCTTCCGACAAACCGCCTTCCGAAGTAATCATGTTGACTGTCTCTTGTGCTGACTGCATCGATCGATCAACCACTACAACACGAGCATTTTCCTGAGCAAACCTCAAACAGGTAGCTCGGCCATTCCCGATGGTCTCGCCGGGCGTTTGCCCACCACCTACCACTATCGCGACTTTCCCCTCTAAACGTCCCATCCTGGTAATCCTTCATCTAATTGCACACCAAAGCTATTTAAGGCCATCGAAACCAAATTGTATTGCCCAACCGTAAATACGAGATCCATCATCTGCTCAACACTGTAAAAATCGACTAGTTTATCCCAAGTCTCATCGCTGACATGCGCATCAGCGTGTAATTCATCGGTTGCGGTTAACAGAAGGACATCCTTATCACTGAGACCCTCCATCTCAGGACCTATCTTTGCTGAGCGCAGCTCTGAGTCCGTCATGCCAATCCGCCTCGCAATTTGGACGTGCTGGCCCCATTCGTAACCGGCTTGACATAGATAACCAATTCTTAATATTAAAAGCTCTCTATCTCGGTCAGTTAGAGAAGACTTACCTAAAATATGGTTAGCAAAAACCATCCAACGCCTCGCCAATTTAGGATGATTAGCGAGGGTTTTGAAGATATTGAACACCCGATCCTGATTGGCAAACGGCTTCATTAGCTCTTCAACCTCTTCGCCCCAATTTTCTTTCTCTAGTGGCATGATTCTCGGACTATCTAAGCGCATCGGCTTTCCTTGTGATTTATCAGAAACTGAAAGTAATATACTCAAACAAACATTGATACTGGAATCACCATGACGATCATCGTTACGCAAGAATCGAGAACGCAGATCATCAAGATAAACCGCCCAGAACGCAGGAATGCTGTAGACGGCGCTACTGCCGAATTATTAGCGAGCGCTTTCCAAGCTTTTGATGAAGACGATCGTTACGATGTCGCAATTCTAACGGGATCTTCTAATACGTTTTGTGCTGGCGCCGATTTAAAAGCCGTCGCTAGTGGCCAGGGCAATTCGGTCAGAGAATCTGGGAGAGGGCCAATGGGACCCACACGCATGCAACTCAACAAACCAGTCATTGCGGCGATCGAAGGCCACGCCGTCGCGGGGGGCCTAGAATTGGCACTATGGTGCGATATGAGAGTCGCCGCCCGAAACGCTATCTTAGGAGTTTTTTGTCGCAGATGGGGAGTGCCATTAGTAGATGGTGGTACGATCCGCCTTGCAAGACTGGTCGGTCAGAGTAGAGCCCTCGACCTAATCTTAACCGGACGCGAAGTCGCAGGCGAAGAGGCATTTCACTTTGGATTAGTTAATCGCATGGTCGCAGAGGGAGACGCCCTTGAAGAAGCATTACAACTGGCTACCCAGATCAGCTTATTCCCTCAGCTGTGCATGAGAAAGGATCGACAAAGCCTTTATGAACAGTGGAATTTAGACATGGATGCGGCTTTAATCAACGAAACAAGACTCGGATTAGAGGTTATAAGATCAGGGGAAACCGTCGAGGGCGCTAAAAGATTTGCCAGTGGCAAGGGCCGTCACGGTTCGTTCAAGGATATTTAAGGAGAAAAAAATGGCTTTTAACAAAACGCAAGTATTTGGCGTCACCATGTTTCCAACAGACTACTCGATCCAGCCCGTCGAATTGGCGAAAGCTGTTGAAGAAAGAAATCTAGACAGTTTGTTTTTTCCAGAGCATACCCACATACCCGCTTCCAGGGCCACGCCATTTCCTGGCGGAGGTGATCTACCTAAGATGTATTGGCACACACATGACCCATTCGTCGCGTTGGGCGCTTGCGCCGCGGTTACATCTAAAATCAAACTTGGCACTGGCATATGTCTTGTCATTGAGAGAGATCCAATCACACTAGCCAAAGAAATCGCAACTGTTGATATGATTTCGAATGGACGGTTCATTCTGGGCATCGGCGCAGGGTGGAATAGAGAAGAGATGGAAAATCATGGCGCAAATTACCCGAGAAGGTGGGCAGAAGTTCGGGAAAAAGTGTTAGCTATGAAAGCAATATGGAGTAATGAAGAGGCAGAGTATCACGGCGAGTTCGTCAACTTTGAACCTATTTGGTCATATCCTAAGCCTGTTCAAGAGGGCGGCCCACCGATCTGGATTGGCGCTAATTCGAAATGGGTTTTTGACCGGCTAGCAGAATATGCGGATGGTTGGATGCCGATCGGCGGACTAGGTTCCGGTAATATGGATAAACTAAAAATAGCTTTCGATAAAGTCGGTCGTTCGGTAAACGAGTTAGATATGGCTCTCTTTGGAGCACCTAGCGATATCGATCAATTGAAGGGAAGAATTGAACAAGGATTCGACCATCTAATCTTTAATCTGCCCTCAGATGGCCCAGACAAAGTCTTACCACTGCTAGATAAATATGCTGAACTAAAAAGCCAAGTTCAAAATCAATAAAAAACACTAGCTGATTTTTCCGAGGCCGCAAGATCGTATGCGACAGATGAATTGAAACACCTATTAATCGTGTACCACAGTAAGCACGGATGCACCGAGTCCCTAGCAAAAGAAGTGCTTGCCGGTGCTAGTGACCCCTCAATCAAAGGCGTGGAGGTCAGAATACTCAAAGCAATCAATGCCAATGCTAAAGACTTACTCTGGGCTGATATCATGGCATTGGGCACGCCAGAAAACTTCGGGTACATGTCTGGCATGACTAAAGATTTTTTAGATCGGACGTTCTACGAAGTCGAAGGTAAACTAAGCCCCTTGCCCTACGCTCTTTTTATTTGTGCGGGAAACGATGGTTCAGGGGCAATTCGCTCGATCGAACGAATTGCTAATGGATACCCGTTTCAGAAAATTCAGGATCCCATCATTTGTAAGGGAGACCCGGCCGCTGCCAGAGCTCAGTGCAAGGAACTAGGCCTGATGATGGCCGCGGGCGTTGAAATGGGCGTTTTTTGAGAAAACCTTTGGATCAAACTACAGTCAAAATCCTACACGGAATCGAGGAGATCAATGAGAAAGTATGGGACTCATGTGCCAACGCATCGTCTCCCTTTAATCCATTCTTGAGCCACAGATTCCTTCTCGCACTTGAGAAAAGCAAAAGCGTAGCGCCCGAATCGGGATGGCAACCTTTTCATCTACTGGTTGAAAAAGGTAAAAAATTAATTGGCGTGGTCCCAATGTATCTAAAAAGCCATTCGCAAGGTGAATTTGTTTTCGATTATGGTTGGGCCGACGCCTGGCAAAGAGCCGGGGGAAGTTACTACCCCAAACTCCAATGTAGCGTACCCTTCACTCCAGCAACCGGCCCGAGGTTACTTGCGCTAGACCCTAGCCCAGAGAACCTAAATACATTGGTCAATGCGACGATCGAAGTCGCTCAAAAAACGAAGGTCTCGTCCCTGCACATGACTTTTATGCAAAAAGATCAGTGGGAAGCTACCAAGGAACAAGGATTTCTCTCCCGCATAGATCAGCAGTTCCACTGGCACAACGCGGGCTATGAAACCTTTGATGACTTTTTAGGTGACCTTGCTTCAAAAAAAAGGAAAAACTTAAAAAGAGAACGCAGAGGCGCATTAGAAAACGATATTTCAATCGAGTGGGCTACCGCCGACTCAATCACTGAAGAACATTGGGATGCCTTTTATCATTTTTACGTCGACACAGGTGCAAGAAAGTGGGGAAGCCCTTATCTAACGCGGGAATTTTTCTCTTTAATCGGCGAAAGCATACCCCAGGATATCCTGTTGATTATGGCAAAACGAAATAACGCATATATCGCTGGCGCACTCAACTTCATAGGGGGTGATACTCTATTTGGTAGGAATTGGGGGTGCATCGAAGACCATCGATTTCTCCACTTCGAGGTCTGTTACTACCAAGCCATCGATTTCGCTATCCAACACAATCTAAAGAAGGTAGAAGCCGGAGCTCAAGGCTCTCATAAAGTAGCGCGTGGATATCTGCCCCAAGCCACCTACAGTGCTCATTGGATATCAGATCCAAACTTCAAAGACGCTGTTAAACGTTTTTTGGATGATGAAAGAAAATACGTCGAGGAAGATATTGCCTACATAGAAACGCGATCTCCTTTTAGCTCGAACACTGACATCGAAAGGCTCAGATCAATCGAAATTAAGTCTTAAGGTAAATACTCTTCAATTTGCGCGCAAAATTCCTGAGCCTTTCAACATTCATCGGACCCATTCGAATCAACTGTTTTTCAAATTCTGGCAGCTCCTCTAACTCAGGATCGGCAAACTGAAATACGACCACCGTTTGGATCAGTTCCACTTTAGGAGGAATCGTAGGAAGTCGGATCACCCTATCAAGCGCCTTCAACAAAAAAGACTCCGGTGACCCAGGCATACCGAGTTGTCGCAAAGACAGTCTAAATAGGGGATCTGATTCTTTGAGAAGTCCCGTCAACCCTCCCAATGGTAAGCTCTCAATCGAATCAACAAGCGCATCAAATCTTCGATAATTTTCAGGATTAACGTATATTTTTTCGCCGTCCCGAAACACCTTAAACTCGACTTTCGGCGCTAAAAAATCCAGCTGTTTTCTGGGCAGCTCGCCTGCAGAGACACTCGTAACCAGAGCTGCAAAACGAGAAATTAAGGACTCATTATCCATCCAAACTACTGGTAAATCCCACTCAGAGACTCTTCCACGAACAAACCCATCACTATCTTTCAAGGTCGGCAATACCAGTAATATTTCATCTGTTTGGGATACTTGTCCTGCTGACTCTAGTTTCTGTAATAAATCAAAGGATGCACTATCTGCAGTCCCGATTGTCTCACCTTTTTTTATTTCCGATTTTTCTGGTGAGTTAGACGACTCTGCTTTTTCAGTTTCGAGGTCCTCGGGAAAAGGATAAAACAAAAAAAGCAAAAACAATCCAATGGCCAAGACCAGCAGACTCCATAAGCCCCGCTTGATCAAGTCCACTTTGAGTACACCAGATTCATTTTGTTGCAAATTCATATTCGGTCGAAGCAATTTACTATTCGATGTTATTATGTAGATATCCACAAAAGAGCCAAGCGGAAAATGGCCAAAGAGACTAAATTAACCACGATCAAAGACTTATTTTCGTCAAAACTAGTCGAGAGTTCTGACGTTGAACTTTCAGGTTGGGTAAGATCAAAACGAAGCTCCAAAGGTGGATTTTCGTTCATCCATCTGAATGATGGGTCGTGTCTCAGCACAATCCAGGTGGTAGCCGATGAGTCACTAGATAATTACCAGGAAGAAATTGAAAGACTTAGTGTGGGTTGTTCGATCTCCCTGGTCGGGTCTCTCGTCCCATCAGAAGGTAAAGGACAAGACCGCGAGATTCAGGCTCAAAAAATCGAGGTGATTGGGTGGGTGGACGATCCAGAATCCTACCCTATCGCGAAGAAGAAACATTCCTTTGAATACCTAAGAACAATGGCTCACCTGCGGGTCAGAACCAATACCTTTGGCGCGATTACGAGACTACGCAACCGTCTGGCACAATCTGTTCATCGTTTTTTTGATGAATCTGGGTTTTTTTGGGTTAACACGCCTATTATTACGGCTAGCGATTGCGAAGGCGCAGGAGATATGTTCCGCGTCTCAACTCTCGATCAGATCAATCGTCAACAAACCGACTTTTCAGACGATTTTTTTGGATCTGAGACTTTTCTTACCGTTTCAGGGCAACTGAATTTAGAATCCTATGCATGCGCGCTAAAGAAGGTATATACCTTCGGCCCAACTTTTCGTGCGGAGAACTCCAATACGAGCCGCCATTTAGCAGAATTCTGGATGATCGAACCTGAAATTGCCTTCGCCGATCTAAAAGACAATGCGGCTCTAGCTGAAGCATTGCTAAAAACGGTGTTTCGAGAAACGTTAAAAGATAGCCAGGAAGATTTGGAGTTTTTCAGCAATCAAATCAATCCAACCGTAATCGAACGTCTAGAAAACCTAGTAAACAGCGACTTTGCCAGCATGACCTACACCGAGGCCATCAAAACGCTTGAAGATTCCAACAAGAAGTTTGATTTTGAAGTTAGCTGGGGCGCCGACTTGCAATCGGAGCACGAGCGTTTTTTGACTGAAGAAGTGGTTAATGGCCCTCTCGTGGTCACGGATTACCCAAAAGAAATTAAAGCATTCTACATGCGACTCAATGACGACGAAAAAACTGTAGCCGCGATGGATATCTTGTTGCCTGGCGTCGGTGAAATTGTTGGGGGAAGTCAAAGAGAAGAAAGGCTAGCGATGCTAGACCAACGCTTAGAAGATGAGACACTAAAAAAAGAATTGTGGTGGTACCGAGATCTTAGAAGATACGGAACGGTACCACATGCTGGCTTTGGGCTGGGATTTGAACGCCTGGTGCAGTATGTGTCGGGAATGGAGAACATCCGAGATACGATACCCTTCCCCAGAGTTCCAAAAAACGCCAGTTTTTGATGACCGATGAAGTAAACAGCCCCAAACCAGTTGAGCTGCTTAAGTCACTAGCCAGACTGCGTATTTTCTTAAAACCTTATCGTTTCAAGCTAATAAGCGGGATTATTGCGTTTGGTTTTGCAAGAATCTGCGAAGCCATGATCCCTTTTTTTATGGCGATCTCGATAAACCAGTTCAACGACGGAAATTACGATTTAACCTACCCAATCACGGCAATTTTTGTCGCCGTGGTAATGCGTTATGTCATTGTTTCTTATGCTCGCTTTAAAGTGAGGCAGTCTGGCCTTGGCGTCGCTTTCGACTTACGGCAAAGACTCTACGCTACTCTGCAAGAGCAAGGTGCTGATTTTTTCAGCAAGTACACAATCGGCGACATGATGACACGAGCAATCGCTGACATCGCCTTAATACAAAGGCTCTTTGCGATGGGCACAATACTCTTAATTATTTTGTTTTTCGCAACCACCGTCGGTTTCGGATTTATGCTCTATTATTCGGTACCTCTTACCTTGTTGTTGATTCCCCCGCTTCCAATCGTCTTTCTTTACGCGAAACATTCGTAAAAACGTATGGGCATTGTTTACACAGACGTCCAAAAACGTCTCTCAGATATGGGTGCACACGTACAAGAAAACCTTTCAGGCATCCGAACCATCCAGGCGATGATTCAAGAAGACAATGAAATTCGACGTTTTGGAAAAACCAACCAGGCTTATGCTAACGCCTTCTACGAACAAGCGAAGATCAACTCATTGATGGGCGCCTGGATGCCAAGCCTAGTAGCTATCTGCTCCATTACAATATTGGGCTATGGCGGTTACTTGGTCATCGAGGGCGATCTACCCTTGGGCAACTTTGTCGCTTTTTTCATGTTCTTAAATATGGTCGTCGGCCCATTTAGAGTCGCAGGGTTTATTATCAATCTGTTTCAAAGAGCAGCCGTTGCGAGCAACCGTTTATTCGAAGTATTTGATCTAAAACCCGAAATCCCTGATCTGCCCAGTCATAATGCGCCCAAACAGATAAAAGGAAAGATCGAGCTCACGCATATCAGCTACGCGTATCCTGGATCCGACCACAATGTGATCCGAGACGTTTCATTATCCGTTGATACCGGCGAAACCATAGCGATTATGGGTCGCGTCGGAGCTGGCAAGACCACATTACTTAAATTAATTGTGCGCCTGCTGAACTACAAAGAAGATGCAATACTGATAGATGATCACGATGTTCGAGCTTACCCGCTATCCCAGTTGAGGTCGCAAGTTGCGATGGTGCCGCAAGACCCTTTTCTTTTTGGAGAACCGCTAAAAGACAATTTGACCTACGATGACCCAAACCGGACATTAGATCAAATCTGGGATGCTGCAAGTTCAGCCGATCTTAAGAACACAATCGAGGATTTTCCTGAACAATTAGAAACCCTAGTAGGAGAACGAGGGGTCACTTTGTCCGGCGGACAAAAACAAAGGGCTACTCTGGCCCGCGGCCTCATCAGAAATGCTCCGGTATTGATACTCGATGACTGTTTTTCGGCAGTAGATACTGAGACGGAAGAACATATCTTATCTGAGTTGAAAAGGCTTAGGCAAAAACAGACGACCTTGCTGGTCTCGCATAGGGTAAGCACTGCCAGACATGCTGATCGAATAATCATCATCGACGATGGCTTGATCATTGAAGAGGGGACTCATTCAACGTTGATTAAAATGAAGGGCTACTACGCAGAACTGGAACGTATTCAACGGGAAGGCAGCGATGACGATGAATTGAGCACCATAAGAAGTGCTATCTCATGAGTGAACAAACAATCAAGCCGAAGCGCGATTATTCAATGTTCGATGCGGATCTTAGTGGCGCAGTGCTAAATGTTAGTCTGCTTGGTCGACTATTAAGCTGGTTGAAGCCGTATCGATTTCAAATACTGATTTCTGGTGTATTAGTGCTTATCGCTTCATTCCTAAACATTTTATTGCCGATCACCATATCTTTGGTGGCAATAGACAATATCATCAGATCCGAGCCCATGGTCAACGCGCCTGATTTCGGGTTGATCGAGATAAACACTCACCTTTCCAACTTGTTTGAGCTACACCCTCTTTTATCAGCTTGTATCATGTATGCAGTCTTTCACAGCCTTTGGGCCATGATCGCTCATGCACACCGGATGACGTTAATTGACGCAGTCGTCAATGGTTTAAAAGATCTACGCAATGACCTATTCGCTCACCTGGAAACTCGACCCTCTTCATTTTATGATCGTGTAGCCGTGGGAAGGGTCATGACCAGGGTGACCAATGATATTGAAGCATTATATGAACTGCTTAGAGGTCTAGGGACGCTTGTTGGAGAGTTCGTCCCCTTCCTGGTTGCATTAACTGTGATGTTCGCAATTAATGCTGAGCTAACCCTTACTTTGCTACTCGCGTTGCCCCTACTAATGGCGGTTACTTTTTATTTTCGTAGTATCACCCGGCGTCTATTCAGGCAAGTCCGGCAAACGGTTTCGACTCTAAATCAAAGTCTTCAAGAAAATCTAGCAGGTTTAGAAGTCGTGCAAATTTCAGATCGTCAGAAACTAAACTTCAAACGATATTCGTCAACGAACCAGGACAATCAGAATTACGAAATGAAACTAGCGCGTGTTGAAACACTGTACGGCGCTTTTAATGATAGTCTCGCCCATGCGGCTATAGGTGTAATCATATGGTTTAGTGCTGACCTAGTTATGGAGATGACCATGACCCTGGGTGAAGTGGTTCTATTCACTCAGTTCATAGGTATGTTATTCAATCCGATTGTCGTCCTGGGCGAACAAACTAACATTCTATTTCGCGCGATGGCTAGTGGAGAACGTATATTTCAGGCTCTCGACTGGGATGAAAAAATACACGAACCCCTAAACCCTATTCGGCTACCCGCGCGACTCAAAGGTGAAGTGACATTTAATCGAGTTAACTTTGCCTATGACGAGGACGTCCCGATACTAAAAGAGGTAAGTTTTAGCATAAAACCAGGGGAGAAATTAGCAATCGTCGGTCCAACAGGATCAGGCAAAAGCACTCTCATTAGATTGCTCTCTAGATTTTACGATTTTGAAGATGAGCTCATCTATCTAGATGGGATAGATCTCAACAAAATAGCCAGTAAAGACCTCAGGTCTCGTGTTGGAGTGGTCCTTCAAGATTTCCATATTTTCTCCGGCTCGGTATTCGAGAATATATCCTTGGGAAACCCAGACATCTCAAAGGAAGATGCCGTTTTAGCGGCAAAAACGGTCAATGCACATCAATTCATCACTACTCTAGAAGGTGGGTACCAGTCTATATTATCGGAAAGAGGCCAAAATTTATCTCAGGGCCAGCGACAACTTTTGGCCTTTGCCCGAGTACTGGCGGCCAACCCTGAGATACTTGTTCTAGACGAAGCAACCGCCAGCATCGATACAGAAACGGAACTGCTGATACAAGACGCGCTCAGAAAACTCACCAAAAACCGTACATCAATAATAATTGCGCATCGTCTACAAACCATTCAGGAAGCCGACAGAGTATTAGTCATGGACCAAGGGCAAATAATAGAACTGGGTAGCCATGAGGAACTTCTTGACGCTAAAGGTTTATACTACACTCTGCACAACCTACAATTTCAGAAAGCCCAGCGATCTGATTAGGCGAGCTCTAAAAGAAGCTATCTAAAGACCATGAAAGCAACCAATGAAAAAATAATAAGCGGAAGCAAATTCCAGTCTAAAAATGGAATTCTCGCAATAAAAGATGGAATCAAGACATCTAATACTCAAGCAAAGTCAGTTGAAAAAAAACCAAACTGGCTCAGGGTGAAAATACCGACCGGCAACAAGTACCAAAGCGTTAAGAAGATAGTAGATTCTCACCAACTCTCAACAGTATGCGAAGAGTCTCATTGCCCTAACTTAGGAGAATGCTGGAGTCACGGAACCGCTACCATCATGCTCATGGGTTCCGTATGTACACGGGCTTGTAAATTTTGTTCAGTCGATACCGGAAACCCTAAAGGCTGGCTGGACTCAAATGAACCAAGCAACGCAGCAAGATCCGTCAAACTAATGAAACTAAGGTATGTCGTTCTTACCTCGGTCGACAGGGATGATCTAGATGATGGCGGCGCCAGCCACTACGCCGCTTGTATCAAGAAGATCAAGGCTTCTTCGCCTCAAGTGAAAGTTGAAGCACTCACTCCGGATTTTTCAGGATCAGAAAAGTCCATACGCACAGTCATCAATTCAGGACTCGATGTTTTCGCACAAAATTTAGAAACCGTCGAACGACTGACCAAAAAAGTTAGAGACCCCAGAGCCGGTTACCAACAAAGTTTAAAGGTCTTAGGGCTGGCAAAAAAAATGGAGCCTCAAGTCATCACGAAATCGAGTCTAATGCTCGGTCTTGGAGAAACAGAAAACGAAATCTTACGTTCAATGTCCGATCTCAGAGAGAGTGGCGTTGACCTGCTCACACTCGGACAATATTTGAGACCGACTCCGAACCATCTACCTGTTGAATCCTGGATAAGCCCAGAAAGTTTCCAAGAGTATCGACAGATCGGCTTAAAAATCGGGTTTTCGGAAGTGGCTGCTGGCCCACTCGTCAGATCCAGTTATCGGGCGGACAAAATATTCGAAGGCAACAATTTAGGTCTAGACACGATCCCTCTGAAAAGGATCAATTGATTTTTATTGATCTCAAAAATCTCTTCGACCCAAGTCTCCTCAACATTTAAACTGACAGAATGAACGAATTTTCAAGCTTAGTTTCTAGTGCTGACAACGCAACAGAATTCCTCCTTCTCGACCCATCTGATTACGAGGAATGGAAAAAAACCGCGTCAACGCTCCAAAAAGAGCTGGTGACAAAACAATCCTTCAAAGGTAAAACGGGACAAAAAGCTTGGGTCCAAATCGAAGACGAGACAATTGTACTGATCGGCTGGGATAGAC
>CAZYHH010000042.1:0-14940 GCA_964647295.1 uncultured Pseudomonadales bacterium | reverse complement strand
GTTGGCCCTCCTGCCCTCTATCTTTGAGCGAACTAAACCTATTAGTTCTCAATATATCTAAGTCTCTATTCGATGAGATATCGGCAGAAGGACACTGCCCTCCATTTGTCCGATAATCCAGTGCGGCTTTCAAACGGGCTTCATCTTCATCGCCTAGCAAATGGTTAAAATCATCAGCAATAACACATCCAGGGACCTCATGATCCTCTTCAGGAGACGAACTTACTGGCACGAACCCATCTGTATAGTCACCATACCCTTTGTTGTTCACGCCTTTAAATTGGATCGAAAAATACGTAGTGCCGCAATTATCAAAACCATAAAACCCATAAGGTTTACCGCAGGTCGTATTGCCAATCTGAATCACATCGACATCTATGCCGCGAAGTCCATTAATAATGGCTTCACTGGCCGAGCACGTACCGGAGTTAGTCAGAACAAAAACCCGAGACAAATCCAGGGTCGGCAACTCAGTACCAGCATCAAGTGAAAGACCGAGCGTGGTGTCGTAAAAGGGGGTGGGCTCTATATTACCCCCTGTTACTGGGTTCGTCGTTGGGTGCTTATCATTAAACTGTAATGTTTCAAAGTTACGACCTGATGCAGCAGAGCTCCCAGCGATCATATAAGCGACTTGACTGGCAATGGCCAGGTAACCACCGCCGTTGTATCGAAGATCCAGTACCAAATCCACGACGTCACTTTCTTCTAGAGTTTCGAAGGCCTCTACAAGACCTTTTTCAGCGGTCTTAATATGATCATTAAACAAAAAATACCCCACCGGCCCAGACGCGGTGGTTATGACTTTGACATTTTGAACAGGCGTACTCGTGATCTCAGCAGAGGTCATCGAAAATGTTCTGGTCGTATTCGAACCCAAATCCCGTACGACAAATTCATGAGTTTCATTTATCTCAGAAGGGAAAAATGCGGCATTAAGCTTATCCACGGCATCTTGACCACTCCCTGTTTCGACGTTTATTCCATCTACTTCGATAATGCGTGCGCCTCGCGCCAGATTAGCATCGCCAGTCGACGCGGGCGTATTCGGTTCCGTAAAGGCCACCGCAACTTCTCGTGGTGGCGCACTTCTTATCACCGCCCATTGCACACCATAACTGGACGTGACTCCGCCGACAGAATAAGCCTGCCACTCTGCAGTGCCCTGACTAAAGTGGAATTTATCTTTATCCGCACCTGTCGAAGTTTTTTCGAAAGTCTTCATCAAACCAAAATACTCCGCAACTTCTTCCACTGATTCCGAATAAAGCGCCGGATCAACATCTTCGATCTCGTCATACCACAGATAAAGTTCATTGCTCCACGACCGTAGCCAATAATTTTCATCTTCAAATTCTCCGGCTTTATCAGGATATGGCTCATCAGTAGAAGGGTCGGTTCCTGAACGTGGCAGACCACAAAAGTCAGCAAAATTAGAGGACGGTTCAAAAACACCGGATTGAAATTCATTATCCGAGATGTCGTCGAGTACCCGGATGCTTAAATCATAGGAGCGAGAATTTGTTCCATCGGACACTCTTAAAGTAATCTTGTAAACGTTATCTTTGTCGTAATCCAAAGGAGCATCAAAATCTGCTGCCGAGAGGAATGACAGACGACCAACACTAGAAATCGAAAAATACTCTGAATCTACACCCGCTATGAAAAAAGAGACCGTCTCCCCCTCTGGGTCGGTTGCAACCAAGTCGCTCACTCTAGTCACACCCTCCAGGACAATAAAGGATGTTTCACCCGAAAGTGTCGGCGCATAATTTGTACTTACCTGAGTGGTATTTGTTGAATCTGGTTGAGCGGTAGGTGCCGGTGAACTGCTATTACCCCCTCCGCCGCCACAGCCTGCGAGTAACAAAAAAGCAACCAGTAACCAGTTAGACTGTATGTTTAACATTGGGGAATCGTTCCACGTTAATTATCGATACTGTTTATTGTACCGGTAACGCGACCCGTTTTACCAAAAAGTCAAAAGCCCTCTAATATGACTACTGATTAGACAGTCATATCATCTAAATTGTCGAGTCCTGGCTCTAAAGATTTTAATCGCTAGAACAACAGTTCAAGTTTCAAAGCCAATAAGTCAACTAGCGAGTGCTTCGGGCTCTGAAATTTCTCGTAATAAACGTTGAGCTGCTTCAAGTTGGTTTGAAAGTAACTCAATGTTGGCTCGATCAGTTAGATTAGATTCCTCTCGCATTGCAGACAATTCCAAACGAATCGCCCTCCTGCGTGCGTTATCTAATAGATCATCTAAAGCTATTACTTTACCAATTCCCATGGTTATCTCCTGTTTTTTTCATAAGCAACGGTTTTAGAGCAATTGCTGTGCCACAATGAATTTTTTCCCTTTATTTTATTATATTTCAACAAGTTAAATAACTATCAGGTAAACGATATCGACTTTATTCGCATCACATTACAACGAAATTGTCGGAAAACTGACTCGAAAAGAGGGCAGATTTTCGGTATATTTCGGTTACACAAATGTTCATAACCCGTTGGTGACTATTAATGAGTGAAGCGCTAGACGTAGAGAAAGACATTAACAGCAATGAAGCAGCAGTAGAGGATTATGCAAGACCCGGAGATCTAGAAGACGATCTTTTTGGGAAAGAAATACCTTCTGCCTATGATATAGCTCTAGAAGACATCAATCCGATTTGGCCTAGAGCTTTCCAAGAAAATCGCCTTTGGGAATTTTTTGATCGCCTCAGAGAAGAAGACCCGGTCCACTTTAATGAAACCGAACAAACTGGACGTTACTGGTCATTGACCAGATACGACGACATTAAAGCAGTTGATATCGACCACAAAAATTTTTCTTCCGAACACGGCATCACGCTCGGCATACCAATCGACGCACCACTACCTGAAGGCGCGTTGGACGTCGACATGTTCATAGCGATGGATCCACCCAAACATGACATACAACGAAAAACCGTATCTCCAGTAGTGGCTCCTAGTAATCTGGCTAATATGGAACCATTAATTCGCGAACGAACGGTCGAAGTCTTGGATTCACTACCCATTGGAGAAACCTTCGACTGGGTCGACACCGTGTCAATCGAGCTGACCACAAGAATGCTAGCGACTCTATTCGATTTTCCTTTCGAAGAACGACGCAAGCTGACTCGCTGGTCTGACGTTTCCACAGCCGTACCTGGCCGAGGTATTATTGATACAGAACAACAGCGTATCGACGAGTTGATGGAGTGCTTGACATATTTCACGAATCTCTGGAACGAAAAAAGAGCGAACCCAGGCGATGACCTTGTCTCCTTACTTGCCAACGGAGAAGAGACCAAGGACATGCAGCCCATGGAGTTCCTTGGCAATCTGATTCTTTTGATCGTTGGGGGAAACGACACAACCAGAAACTCAATGACAGGCAGTGTACTGGCATTGAACGAGTTTCCTTTGGAGTACGAAAAACTCAGAAATGATCTAACCCTGATTCCCAACATGGTGGCCGAGCTAATTAGATGGCAGACGCCTCTCGCTTATATGCGTCGCACCGCCAATTTTGACTGTGAAATCAGAGATAAACAGATCAAAGCGGGAGACCAGATACTGATGTGGTATGTCTCGGGCAACAGAGATGACAGCGTGTTTGAAAAACCGAACGACTTGATCATAGATCGAGCTAACGCAAGGTCGCATTTGTCGTTTGGTTTTGGTTTACACCGATGCTTTGGCAATCGCCTTGCAGAGCAACAGCTAAGGATTTTGTGGGAAGAGATCATGAAAAGATTCCACAAGATCGAAGTAATGGAAGAGCCGGAGCGTACACCTTCTTCTTTCGTAAAGGGTTACACCTACATGCCGGTCAAACTTCACGCAAAATAAACACGCGATTTGATCTAAAAATGGACTCCAACCTTTCTAGTTAAGTCTAGAGGATGGCTAATGAGAGCCCAACTCAAGCAGAAAGGATACCCCTATCGGTTCGGCGACTCCTGTTCTGTCTCTGTTAACCTCAGCCAGACGCTTTTCGTCAAACACTCTTGAGGCGATTGTTCGATACAAGATCTCATCTATTTTTACGATCGTCCTAGGATTTTCTTGAATGCGCCGAGACCAACTGTTTTCTGAGCGTGACCACGTGTAGAGCTTTCCATTAACGACATGCGGATCTAAAGTGACAGAATAAGGGTCATCGTCACCAAATTGAACTTCGATGAATTTTCCATTAGACAATAACAATGCCCAATCGGGGTCTGAATCCGCAAATTGGCCACTCAGCTCTCCCCCTGGGACTGGTCCCACCGGGCCGTAAAATTGAGCGTACGTATAAAGTCCCAAAAGAGTGCTTATGCCCAAAAATAACAACCCACTTGCGAGCTTCAATAAAAAAAGAAATATCTTCACGCATCTACCCTTAATAATTCAGAAACCATCATGTTCAAGGAACTAGTTACTCCGTCGACCAGAACAAGAAGACCGGAATGATTTATCAAATCTTTTAGTCTGATTCCTTTTCGGCTCTTTGCAATTTGAGTTGTTCTTGAACCTTTTCGTAGGAGCTTTTATTAATTCGGTATCCCGCATAAAAGAAGGCGGCTATTAGGCCCCACACCATTGCAAACGGCCCATCTATCACCCCCAATCTAAACAAAACATCTTCGGGTACTTGGCCTTGAATAGAGCCGGGCTCAATCAATATGTAATACTCTATCGCAAACCCTGCGACCACATGACCCATCGCATTTGATGCTTTGGCAAAAAAAGTCCTGGCTGAATAAAAAATTCCTTCTTGTCGCCTGCCTGTCTTTGCTTCATGTTCATCCGTGATATCGGCCAAGGCGGACATCACACTAATGTTTACAATGGAACCACAGGCGGATGAAAATATCCCCCAAAAAATAATAAATGCCACTAATTCCCAGGTTGAATTATCCGGCGCATACCCCAAAAGCGCTAGATTCACCGCAGCAGACCAAAAAAAACTAAGACCTGCGGCACTGGCGACAATAGTCCAACGCTTATCTATTCTTGTGTGTACCCTACTAGAAAAAACGAAGCCCAAGTGAAAACCGATGAAGTTACTCAAAATCAAAACACCAATCTGAATTGGAGATAACTCCCAAAAAAAGGTGCCCATATAGATTCCGAGAGTCTCGTGTGTTCCGATTGTCATCGATAGAAAGAACAGTCCAATCAACAAAAAAAGATAATTGCGATTTTGAATCGCCTCCCACATATCTAAAAATAGTCTTTTAGGAGAAAATCCTTGGCCATCAGACGGTGGTGGATTCATAAGAGGGATACGGTCGCGTGTAAACCATGCCGAACAAAAGATCGACGCCATAACCAATAAACAACAAAACGCAACGACGGGCACATAAGCCGGGCCAAATAATTGTGCTCCCCCTAATGCTTGGCCTTCAGTCTCATATAGCCAACCAAAAACAAAAAACCACACAAAACAATGCATAGTAAAGCCACCATAATAGCCAAACAGATTGTTGTAACTCATGACGTTAGTTCGTTCGATATAGTCGGTGGACAATTCTGCTCCCATGGCCAAGTGCGGCACCGCAAAAAAAGTGCTAAAAGTGCGCATACAAATCGTGAATATAGTTAACCAAAAAAACAATCCAGTCTGAGAGTCAACTAAGATTTCGGGTGGATTAAATATCAGAAAAATAGACGCCGCTAAGGGAATAGGCGCCGCAAACATAAAAGGATGGCGTCTGCCCAATCTAGACTGAAAACGATCAGATATTGAACCGATAATCGGGTCAGTAATAGCATCGGCAATAATTGCAATAGCCACTGCAATCCCCGCAAGTGACCCACTCAACCCTAAAATTTGTTGATAATAAATAAAAGTTAATACAACGAATATCCAGTTAGTGGCCGACTCGCCCATGGTCCCGACGCCAAACCAGATTTTAGTGCGTAATTGAAGCTGATCATCAGATCCTTCAACACCAAATGATGACGATCTCATATCGTTAGTATCACTCATAGCTTCTTCCCATCCCCTCGAATACCAAACAAGGCTCGTTTTCATCATGCTACTACTACTTAAATAGAACAACTTGTTTATCCAAAAGAGCCTGGACAACAAATCGTGATTTGGATTTTCAGACCGGCAGAGTGACTCAAACAAAGAACTAACAATGCTTACCCCAATTGGTTATGGTAGTTCAATCTACATTGGGATGAGCGAAGCCAAAGAAATAACCGATGAAAAAATTGTTAATTAGAATCCTAATTGGCACGATCTGCTTCACTGCTCACCTGTCATTTAGTAGTGATACCACTAGTAATAACCCGCTCATAGACGAAATTGGCTGGGTCACCAAATTAGAAGGGCCTCTGACTAACGGGGGCGGTCGCGAGTTAATCAATCTCATTGAAGAGGCTAACGCAGAAGGTGTCTCTTTTTTACTCATACAAATTGATACACCCGGAGGGCGTGTCGATGTGCTGCGTGATCTGGTCAAATCTGTATTAAACTCGAATGTGCCAATAGTGACCTACGTCGGTCCGCAAGGAGCGCGCTCTGCCAGCGCTGGAACCTATTTAGTGCTCTCAAGTCATATAGCAGCAATGGCACCTGCCACCAATATCGGGTCTTCGACTCCGGTGCTGATCGACGGAAGTGAACCTACAGAAGACATGAGAAACAAGATGGTCAATGACGCCGCCGCCTATATCAGGGGCTTGGCCAATGAGCGAGGGCGCAACGCGGAATGGGCAGAACAAAGTGTCCGAGATTCAGTCAATATAACCTCTCGAGAAGCAATCGATCTCCACGTCATCGACTTTATCGCGCCCAGTATTCCGGATTTGCTTAGTCAAATTGATGGTAAAACAATCAAATTACAAAATAACAACTTCGTATTCACGCCAAGTGGCGCAAAACTAATCGACAAATCCGTCACTGGCAATCTTACCTATTCCATTATTTGGATAATCAGCGGCGCGGCTATGGTATTAGCTGAATTTTTGTTTTCGGGTTTTATCGCTGTTTTTTTTGGCCTAGGGGCAATCATCACGGGAATTTCAATCGCTTTCGGTGTTTCTGGATCGACAGGCACTCCTTATCTTATTTTCTCAGCATCGTCGATCCTTTTATTGCTAGTAGCGCGTAATCAGATGAAAGCTTGGTTTCAAGGCGACCTGGTTGAAGAAACAAATACTGACATAGACACCGGAATTATTGGCGACTTTGTGGAAGTCGTATCGGGTTTTGACGAGACCAATCCAGGACACGGCATCGTAAGTTATCGAGGATCCAACTGGAACGCACGCTCAGAAGGAGACAAGCATGCAATCGGTTCGAAAAAACAAATTGTAGGTAGAGAATCTAACGTGCTCATCATTTAGTCAGGGAGGAAAAATGGACTTTTTCAGTTTCGGGTATATCGTGCCATTAATTTTGGCAATCTTGGTCATCTGGACACTTTTTCAGGTTGCGCGAGTAGTGCCTCAGCGAGAAAATTTCGTAGTCGAACGTCTGGGGAAATACAGCAAAACCTTGAGTGCTGGCTTTCATATATTAGTGCCCTTCGTAGACCGCGTTGCTTACAAGCATTCACTCAAAGAACAGGCTATCGATGTGCCTTCGCAAAGCTGCATCACCAGAGACAACATAGCCGTCGAAATCGACGGCATCTTGTATGTCCAGGTCGTAGATGCCCAGTTGGCCAGTTATGGCATCGAAAATTACTTTTATGCCACATCGCAACTCGCTCAAACTACTCTAAGATCAGAGATCGGTAAGATCGAGCTTGATAGAACTTTTGAAGAAAGAGATTTGATTAATGCGCAGGTAGTCGCCGCAGTGGATGCCGCTTCTGACCCATGGGGCGTTAAAGTACTTCGATACGAAATCAAAGACATTAACCCTCCTCCCTCAGTAAGAGATGCTCTTGAAAAACAAATGAGAGCAGAACGTGAGCGACGGGCAGTAGTAGCTGAATCAGAGGGTGATCGACAAGCCAAAATCAATGTCTCGGAAGGTCAAAAACAAGAACTAATAAATCTCTCCGAAGCAGAAAAACTAAAGCAGATTAATGAAGCTGAGGGTAAAGCGAAAGAAATCGAACTCTTAGCGGAAGCGACCGCCCAAGGTATCAGAACGATCGCCAGCGCAATTAACGAAAAAGGTGGGCTTGATGCCGTCAATCTTCGAGTGGCAGAGCAATACGTCACCCAATTCGGGAAACTAGCTCAAGAATCCAACACCTTGATTCTACCTAGCAATGCCGGAGATATTGCCAGTTTCGTTGGAACCATCACGACCGCAATGAATCACATTAAGGGAGACCAAGAATCCGTAGGGTAGCGTTGACGTATTTCAGATCGCCTGAGTTCTCCTAGCTGGGTAGGTGGCTATTAATCTTACCCAGCAGTCTCTCTAGGTCGACAGGCTTGGTATCGTAGTCGTCGGCTCCCGAGGCCATTGCGCGCTCTCGGTGCTCTTCCATCGCGTGGGCCGACAGTGCGATGAGAGGGATCGACTTCGTCGATTCATCTCCTTTTATGATTTTGATCGCTTCCCAACCATCCATGACCGGCATACTCAAATCCATCAAAATCAAATCTGGGTTTTCACTTTTAGATTTTTCAACCCCTACCTGACCATTTTCAGCGATGACAACGTCAAAACCTTTCCGTGTCAATCTTCTCTGCAACATATAGACGTTATCTTCGTTATCCTCTACATACAGTATTTTTGCCATTTTTATTATCCTGTCGCCGAACTAGAAGAAATAAGCGTAGAAACTTCGCCAATAATTTGATCACGCGTCATCTCGCTCTTTTGTATTATATTCTCTACTCCACCTCGAAGTCTCTCTAGATCTTTCTCATTCAGATCAGCGGCGGTAACCACGAGAATCGGTATGTCAGAATGAGACTCAATTTTCTTTATTCGTTCCAAAAACTCAAAACCATCCATAATCGGCATCATCAAATCAAGTAAAATAATGTCCGGGTTCGTATCCATAGACTCTAATTGGTCTAGTCCATCTTGACCATTAACCGCCTCAAATACCTCATATTCTTCAGTTCTCAACAACCGTCTTAGAAACATCCTTGAGTCTGGATCATCTTCCACAATTAACACAGACTTACCTGGGCCTGGTCCCACAAAACGCCTGAGCGCCGTGATGAGTTTATCCCTGTTAACCGGCTTAGAAACATAATCATTTGCACCTAGAGCAAGGCCTTGTTTTTGTTCGTCCAGAATTGATGCCATCACGACCGGAATATTTTCCGTCTCCGGATCAGCCTTCAAAGTACGGAGGACTGACCATCCATCCATCTCGGGCATCAAAATATCCAACGTGATCACTGAAGGCTTTTCTGTACGAGCTAAATTAATACCTTCCTTCCCGCCATCTGCCAATATCACTTCGAAGCCATCATTCTCTAAATGGGTTTTCATTAAATCTCGGACGATAGGATCATCGTCAATCACTAACACCCTTTTATCCTTGGACCTAGCAACAACTTCTTTTTTAACATCTGCTGGCTTATGTAACACTTCCTGCGAATGTTCGTCCTCAATGTTGTCTGACTCTGCTGGCAATAACGCCGTAAAGGTAGACCCTTTACCCACTTCACTTTCTACAGTCAGGTCTCCACCCATCATATTGGCAAGTTGTTTGGATATCGACAGCCCTAACCCAGTACCGCCATACTTTCTAGTTGTCGAACTATCGGCCTGCGTAAAAGAAGAAAACAGCTTCCCCATTTGATCCTCGGTCATGCCGATGCCAGTGTCTCGCACCGTGATTTCCACGAATTCAGTAGAATCTAATTCACGTCTTTCTAGTGAAATATGCACCTCACCTTTTTCGGTAAACTTACAAGCATTAGAAACAAGGTTAAACGCTATCTGACGCACTCGAGTGATATCTGATTTCATTGCGCCCACTTCTTCTGGACAATCAACAATCAGTTTATTTTCATTAGCCTCCGCAAGATGCTGTGTGGTATTGGCCACCTCATTTATAAGCTGAGATAAACCAAACTCTTCAACATGAAAATCCATTTTCCCAGCTTCGATTTTTGAGACATCTAATACATCATTAATTAACTCCAGTAGATGGTTGCCGGCAGTATGAATTCGATTGAGAGGCTCCTTATAATCTTCCAGTCCATCATCCTCGGCATCCTCTTTTAAAAGTGCAGCCAAACCGATCACGGCATTTAGGGGAGTTCTCAACTCATGGCTCATATTAGCAACGAATAAACTTTTTGCCTGACTTGCCTTATTTGCCTCATCTCTCGCCACCGCCAAATCATCGACAAGCACACCAAGTTCCTGTTCTCTTTTTTTGACCTCACTAATATCCATAAAGAAAGAAATCAGGCCACCATCAGGCAATAAGGTGTCGATCACTTTAAAAACCCTTCCATCAGTAATAGCTAATTCCCTCGCGCTATCAGTTGACTGACGCCGGTTCTGTACGATTTTCTTATCAACAAAGTCTTCGATCTCGTCGTCATCCATCGGATACATACCATTTTTGGCGGCTTGCGAAATCAAGTGAGAATAGTTCATACCCGCAGAAATTGACTCCACAAAGGGCTCATGGAGGGCTTCGTAGGCGCTATTTGCATTAATCAGCTCATCATCCACACTCCAGAGAGCAATAGGCTCTGGTATGCTCTCAATAGCTTTCAGCAACCTTTCCTGCGCAGCGATCATCGCATCACTTTGTAATTTTTCTTCGTGGATATCCTCTTGAATACCATCCAAACGCAAAGTCCTATTACTTTTCTTATCACGTGTTGCAAAAGATCGATCTCGCCACCAACGACCATCCAGACGATATGTATGATCAAACTTATCAGTATCCCCTTTAAGATAGTTCACAAAAGCTTGTTGATACTCTTCCATATCCTCAGGGTGAACCCGATCCAAATAACCTGCAGAAGTACTTAGATCTGTCCCGTTATTTATCTCACCAAGTTGATCTTCTTGCTGCCCATAACGAGTAAACTCATAACTCTTGGTTACTCCATCCCACACATAATTAGTGAACCCAAATCCTTCGAAAATCGCCTGCTGTCTCTCGCGCTCTACTTTTAGTTGTTCTTGAATAATTTTTCTATCATCAATATCTTCGATAACTCCATACAATTTCAATGTATTACCAGCTTCATTTCTAACTGCGTTAGCGCGATCTCGACACCAACGGAAAGGCTCGCCCATCGTTGCTTTACGACGATATTCGACATCATAAACGTCGATTTCACCTTTAATGTAACGAACAAATTCCGCAAGGTATTCGTCTCTATCTTCCGAGTGAATTCGGTCAAGATAATCACCGCCCTCACTAATCTGATCACGATTTTCTGTACCCGATTGAGCACCAGCTGTTATGTCAAAAGTTTTCGTCTCACCATCCCATTCATAAACAATTAGAAAGGATGTGGCATTAGCGTAACGTTCTTCATTGAGTCGCAATTGCTCCTCTCTATCTTTTTCTTTAGTGACATCCCTCAAAATGGTGATTACTCCACCATCTGGAAGCACAGTATCAGTTGCTTCTGTATACAGATTTTCTGAAGGTAAATGCATCAAACGGGTTTCTCCACTTGAGTCCTTTCTTCGTTCAACCTGCATTTTGATAAACTCTTCTTTACTCAATCCAGCAGTTTCAAATTTATCGAACAAACCTTCTTGTAGGCCGACATAACTAAGACCTGGCCTAAGATTTACGCCCAATTGTGTAAATCTTTTTAGTGCTGATTCATTAAAAGTATAGAGCTCATCATTTTCATCCCAGACGAGGACTTGATCACGCATATTCTCAATCGCCATGAATATCCGTTGTTCTTTAAGCAAAGACTCAGCTTCCCTGGTTTTTACCGAATGTATATCGTAAGCAATGCCTGAAATCGCCGTGGCTCTGCCTTTATTATCACGTAAAACCGTTCCCACATTTCGTTGCCAGCGATAATCACCCGCATCTGCAATAAAGCGATACTCCAAGTCTAACTTCTCTGAGTCACCCTTCATCGCGGCTATCCAGTTTTTCTGGAATTTTTCTAAGTCTTCAGGATGTAGGAGTTTTTGAAAGGACTGCGGAGAATCGCTTTTTGATAGCTGTTTTTGAGTTTTTTTGCCCACCGACGTCCACTCACTAAGATCAGAAGAATAACTGATCGTTTTCGTCTCACTAGTCCACGTATAAGTAAACCCATCTAGAGCTCTCATTGACAAATTGAGTATATCGCTACTTTCCGATATTTGTTTTGATTGCTTAGTCATCCTTCCCCCGGCAAAGCCATCACTTCTGTACTAGTATTTTTTTATCTATCTACAAACCCAATATTATAAAACTGATTCCAGCTTCTTTTGAAATATTCCGCTTTATCCGGAAGCAGTTCTAGATTAAATCTGAAAGAGTTTTTCGTTTCTGGTCGGTATAGTCTTGCGACCTAAAATGAGATCGATCATCCAATCGTAATATGGATTCATCATCTTCAAGACGGATATCAAAGTATGATCATCAAAATCAGGTCTAAAAGTCCGTCTAACCTCTTTTGAATACCATATAGGTTGCCCTAAAAGAATAGGAGCGTTTGTAAAGGTAGTCCGAATCTCATTAAAATCTTCTCTTGTCTCAATTTGATTAGGTATCAATACAATTTTTGCCGAAAGGTAGAAATTTTCCATGCCCTGCAACAATCGACTCAAAAACACTCGAGTAGCATCCATGTCAGCATCAGAGACAGAAAGAGGGACAAACACAAAATCGCACAACCGCAAAAAACTATATTCTTTTGGATCAGCGCCCGCCGGCGAATCTACCACCAAAAAATTGTCCAAGGCACTATTTTCAACTTTGAGATAGGAAGATATATCGCTCATGTAGCTGGCCAAGTAACTATTGTTCGGCATACCAGATTCGAGCATAAATTCATGGCTACCCACTACAGACAACCGACTATTTTCAAACTTGCGAAGTGCCTTACTACTTGTAGCCTGCCTATCAAGATCTAACAGCGCCACACTGGAATCAGGAAACCGGGACGCCAAGGCCAAGCTCGTCAAGGTACTAAGAGTGCTCTTTCCTACTCCACCTTTAGCGTTAACAAACGCTACTTTCCTGAACATATTATTCTAAGAAAAATCTTCTACTAATATCCTACTCTTCTTCTCCGTCCTCTTCTGAGGCAACCGAACTCACCAAGGAACTCAGGCGATCACTAGACGGCTCTGGTACGACTTGGTCGTCATTCCTATCCCAATCAGTAAATAATTCACCGACCAGTTTTGCACCTTCCTGCGTTTCCAACGAACCGTAAGAGATTTTCCCTCGAATCCTTCCAGACGCCTGTACCGTGAGTTTACTCCTGATCTCAATAGTATCCTCTACTGTACCCTCAACAAGA
Source organism: uncultured Pseudomonadales bacterium (assembly GCA_964647295.1). Taxonomy (GTDB): domain Bacteria; phylum Pseudomonadota; class Gammaproteobacteria; order Pseudomonadales; family Azotimanducaceae; genus UBA4421. The sequence continues at coordinate 1,557 of CAZYHH010000042.1, read as the reverse complement.
GCAGTTTCGCCACGGATGTCACCTTGGACTTTGGCCTTGGGGCCAACAATCAAATGATTAACGGTCACCTTACCCACTATCGTGCCGTCTATCCTAGCCGTCCCATTAATTTCCAGAGATGCTCCTTCCAACAACGTATCAGGGCCCACATAGAACTCGTATTCGGATTTACTGTCTGTCATTACCTTAGTCCTTTTTTGTTAATTTACATTAAAAACCAAACTCAAAATCAGGCAATCACCTAATTCCTTATTCTCTCGATCTCTTATTTCTCTTTTTGTGTCGTATACTCTGAAATGTCTTGCACTTTATCTATGGACTCAACTTCAATTTTCGCCAAATCACCAACGATCTGACCTCCAGCGCTTATCTCAAGACTCGCGTACTCTATTGTACCGGATACGTCCGCTGCGGGCCCAATTCGCAAAATCTCAGTAGCCTTGATATTAGAAACTGACTTGCCAAATATTTCGATTACCGGCGCAGTCAGTTCTCCTTTAATACATCCAGTTTCCGATACTGTCACCACTGAATTGTCCTCTTCAGCCTTAATCGCTCCATTTACATTGCCAGCAACGATTAATTGCCCTTTGAGCTCGATATCTCCGTTGAAAGTTACTCCCTCTGCTACAAGAGTCGCAACATTCCCTATCTTCATTTTCTTCATTGACATAATCATAACCCACTCCCTTTACGAGGAAACAGCAATACGCTGTCGGGCCGCGAATTCTACCCTAAGTAACTGAATTTTGTTGGATCTTAAATTGTAAAAACGTCTTCAAACTAACGTCAAAAACGCAAAATCTAACAATCGATCACCAACATAATCCTTCCCGACGTTGATTCCAACAGATCCTAATCAAAGCATCAATAGCTCGAAGCTCATTATTTTTTTAAAAAAACGCTAAAAAAACCATAACTTGTTGTATTTATTGATTTTATTTATTTTTTTTCTTCTCTAAGGTGTACATCCCAGTCAAAATTTTCTTGATTTTGCTAGCTACGCAGCAAGCTTTCGCTAGAATTACGCCCTTTCCTAATGAAAATCGGTACCGGTCTTTGAGTGCAGTAAAAACAGTAACTCTTAAAGGAGCCTTCAAGATGAAGCGAGGCGAAATTGTTAGCCCCACGGTCGCTTATGAGACATGGGGAACCCTTTCGTCTGACGCTTCTAACTGTATATTTATTTTTACAGGTTTGTCGCCATCTGCTCACGCTTGCTCGTCGAAAGAAGACCCCTCAACAGGCTGGTGGGAAGACATGGTAGGACCTAATAAACCCATCGACACTAACGAATTTTTCGTCATTTGTATGAATTCGCTCGGCAGCTGTTTTGGCTCAACCGGACCCTTCAGTGTTAATCCAGAAACGAATACGCCCTACCGGCTTTCATTTCCGGTATTGTCAGTCGAAGATATTGCAAATGCAGCTTCCGAATTGTTGAACGTTCTCAAGATCGATCTTCTCCATACGGTAGTCGGCCCGTCAATGGGAGGTATGTCTGCTCTCTCTTTCTGTTTACAGCATCCTCACAGGGTAAAAAGACTCATATCAATA
>CAZYHH010000041.1:0-14998 GCA_964647295.1 uncultured Pseudomonadales bacterium | reverse complement strand
TTTCCTCGGTTGATGCCTTAATATCTGGTATGAAATCAAAAATATGATTCTTATACAATCGCATAAAATTGTGAACGAAACAGACAACCGGAATTCACTTATGCGGGTAACACACATCCTTTTTCGACTGGGCGTTTTGGCATTATTAACGGTGTTTAGTTTTCACTCTCTAGGGGAGCAGGATGACTTAGCGAGCTCGGGCGATTATCAAATGATACTTCAGGAGGCGATGAATAAGATTCGGGAGGACTACACTGATCATTTAGCGTTTAGAGAGGAGGTGACAAGAAAAGGGAATACTGTGGTGGGTGATTATGATCCAAGTCGTGAGGATGAGTCCTGGATGTTATTAAGTATGGATGGTACTGAACCCGCCGAGAAAGAAATTGAAAAGTATGTGAAAGATAAACGAAAACAGGCGGAGAACGTTAAGAAATACCCTGAAAGATCACCGTTGGGAGTAAAAACAATGGTAGAGCCTGGAAGTCTAGAGCTAATTGATGACCAAAGCGAACGCTGGTTATTTGCGTTTACACCCACTGGTGAAGATCAAAGAATGATGCGCAAGATGAAAGGTGAACTATCCATCAACAAAACAGGAAATTATTTAGAGTGGATGGATGTCCGTTCGGAAAAGCCTTTTAAGGCAAACTTTGTCACTAAAATGAAAAAATTTGTGATGCACTACGAATTCCAGTCTTTGGACGATGGCCCGGTCGTTCCAGCAAGTTTCGAATTTCGGATTCACATAGCAGTTGGGGGGATTGATGTGGCAGACGAACATTTGTTTGCGAACTACAGCGATTACAAGTTCGTGAACTAATTTGCTCAAGAGATATCGCAGCGCGAGTTGTGTGGTTTTTTAATTCTGGACAGATGAGTCTCTAATTGAATTAAGGTTCGGTTGCCAAAGTCGAATAGTGAATAAACTCGATGCAACGAGTAATCCAGAAAGCAATAAAGCAAATTCGATGCCGGCATATTCGGCAAGGGCGCTGACAGGAATTAGTCCAATGGGCGTAAAGCTATGTGCCATCATCATAATTGACATGACTCGGCCGCGAATATGATCAGGTAAAAGTATTTGAGTTAGCCCCATGTTGAGTGAACCGATGATCGCTCCAAAAAAGCCGGCGATCGCTACCATCAGCATCGCCGTTTCGGTGTTATTTGAAAAAGCAAACAGACAGATCGAGATAGACCAGAGATAGCCGGTTCTAAACATCAGTTTCCCCTTTTCTTCGGTGTCTCCCAGGCGAGCAAGTATCAATGAGCCGCAAAGGGCGCCTATTCCAGCAGCCGATAGCAGGAGGCTAAGGGACGAAGGACCGCCGGATAAGACTTCTTCATTAAAGACCGGAGCTAGGAAGGTTACTGAAAACCCAAATGTCATAGGTATAAAGCCGAGTAGTAAAAGGCCTAGGAGTAATTTCTCTCGACCTAGGAATAAAAAAGCTTCTTTCATATCAGTTAACGGGTTTTCTCCTTTCTCGTGGGGCGTGCCTTGATAGTCCATAAGGGCAGTCATTAATACCGAAATCGCGTATAGACCCGCGACCACAAAAAACACGATGCCGACACCTTCATGTGAAGAAGTGTCGCCCCCTGAAGCAAGACGAATAACTAGCCCAGCAAGAGCCGGCCCTGCAATACGTGATAAATTAAAAGTCGCACTTTGCAGCGCGGTGGCGTTGACGATATGACTTTTACCCACTATTTCTGGCGTAGCTGATGCTCTGGCCGGCATACTTAGCGCGAGTACCGTGCCATTGAATAAACCGAAATATATGAAATGGGCAAATGTGATTTGGCCTTCAAAAACCACCCATGCGAAGGCGATGGTTGCCAGCGTATTGAGAATCCCAGATAGGATGATGATCGGTTTTTTGCGAAGGCGATCAGCGATGACTCCGCCTGCTAGCGAAAAAAATAGAGAAGGGGCCATAAAGGAAAGCATGACCCAGGTTAGATCCATCGCTGAACCGGTAATGTCGTAGATAAGCCAGCCCCTGGCCATGATTTGCATGTTCATCGCAAATAAACCGGCGATACCGCTTAACCATATGAGTCTGAAATCTCGAAAGAATAGCGAAGCAAACATGCCGCGCACACTGCTTTTTGCAGCACCGATGCCCTCGTTATCTATGTTCGGATTGACCAACTACGCATTCCTGGTTTTCATGAATTACTTGAACGGATTCGAGAAAAATTGGTAGGTGGGGATCATTGGTTCTTCTCTTTGCGTTCGTCCCTCGCGAGACATCATGACCAAAACTCGACCTAAAGCAAACCCAATCGACCGATGATATTGAAGTGATTTCGGGTTTCTAGTTAACAGTAGGATGACAAGGGTTGAAATTTCATCGGAACAGGCTTTGTTTGAACTTGCCTTTGTCTGAATTCTACCTAAGCTTGTTCGACATAGTTAAAAACGGTTAATTTTTTCCTGGGGAGGATTACACATTGAATTTCGAAAATATATTGTATGAAGTGGAAGAAGGTGTATTGACGATCACCTTGAATCGTCCTGAAATTCTCAATGCTTTTAGCGGCGGGATGTTGAGAGATCTGAGCCAAGCATTTGATATGTCTGATGCTGACGATGATGTACATGCAGTGGTCATAACCGGGGCGGGAAGAGGTTTTTGCGCTGGCCAGGATCTTTCGAAAGGCGATTCCACATGGGAAGGGCACGAAGAAAGTCTCGAAGGGAAAGAAGTTGGCGATGGTGGAGGTGAACTATCGCGTAGGATCTTCAGGAGCCTGAAACCGGTCATCGTTGCCTTCAACGGTCCTGCTGTTGGAGTGGGCATGACGTTTACTTTGGCTGCCGATATCCGAATTGCGGCGAAAGAGGTAAAAATGGGTTTTGTGTTTTCTGCTAGGGGTATCATTCCAGAAGGTTGCTCATCCTGGTTTCTACCCCGACTGGTTGGGATTAGCAAAGCACTCGAGTGGTGCTATTCGGCGAGAATTTTTCGAGCGGAAGAAGCGCTGGAAGCCGGTTTGATTCGAAGCGTGCATGATAAAGAGGACCTGCTGCCGGCGGCGAGGTCGTTGGCCAAGGAGTTCAGTCAGGGTAGCTCTAAAGTGTCTAATACGGTCCTTCGTCATATGATGTGGCGCATGCTCGGAGCACCAGATCCCATCAACGCTCATTGGTTAGATACGGCTGGGATCAACGCGCTCGCCACTTCTCCTGACGCGAAAGAAGGTATCAATGCATTTCTCGAGAAGAGGCCTCCTAATTTCCCGGGTAAAGTTAGCGAAAATCTTCCTGAGTTCTTCCCTTGGTGGGAGGAACCTAACTTCTCCGATGGAAAACTGTAATTCGCTATGAGTGATTATTTGCTATCGGGCCTGAAGGTGATTGATTGTGCGACCGTGATTGCAGCCCCTGCAGCAGCAATGATGCTGGCCGACTTCGGCGCCGACGTTATCAAAATTGAGCAGCCCGGCGAAGGCGATATGCTGCGCATGCTTTCCGATATCAGCGGTTTTGAGACTGATTCAAATTGGTTTTGGGAGTTGGACGGGCGAAATAAGCGAAGTATTGCCCTGGATTTGAAATCAGAGAAAGGCATGGAAGTTTTACACAAGCTGGTTTCGGATTGTGATGTCTTTATTACTAATCAGCCTTACGGCATAAGAGAAAAATTCGGCTTGACCTATGAGGCTCTGCGGCCGCTCAATGAGGGAATGATCTACGCCTCGCTCACGGCTTATGGCGAGAAGGGCAGTGAAAGAGATCGCAAAGGTTTTGATCAGCTCGCTTATTGGGCGAGAAGTGGTTTGATGGATTTAATGCGTGAACCGGATACTCGTCCTACCCAAGGTCTTCCTGGAATGGGCGATCATCCAACGGGGGTTTCGCTGTATGCTGGAATCATGACTGCTCTGCTACAAAGGGAACGAACCGGGGTTGGCGCCATGGTGCACACGTCTTTGCTTGCTAATGGGCTATGGTCAGTCGCTGGAGTAGCTCAGGGTGTAATGGCGGGCGGTGATTCGATAAATTATCGAAATAGAAGCCGAAGCTACTCTTCTATGATGTGTCCATATAAAACTAAGGATGAGCGCTGGCTTCAGTTCAATATGATTCGTAATGAGGAGCTGCTATCTATTTTGTTGACGGCTTTGGATGCGCTTCATTTGCTGGCTGATGAGCGTTTCTTAACGCCTGAATTAATGTTCGAAAACCGAGCGACATTAAGCGAGGAGCTACAGAATATTGTTAGTATGAAAGAATCTAAAGAGTGGTTATCTATATTTGGTTCTTTTGACTTGCCGGTTAATCTAGTAGGAATAGTAGAAGAGACTAAAGATGACCGACAAATACTAGAAAATGAGATGGCCGTAGTCCCAAAGGGCGAAGAGATGACCACTCAGTTGATTATCAATCATCCAATTAAAGTATCGAGTGTCCGCCAGGTTGGGCCTCGAAAGGCGCCGGAATTGGGCGAACATGGTCCTGAAATACTTAAAGAGCTGGGCTATAACGATGACCAAATTGATGTAATGCTTGAACAAGCGGTGATCGAATAAAGTGAGTTAAGCTTTAACCGTCTGCTATGATTGGCTTAAATTAGAACAACTATATTTTTGGGGGGAATTTGATGTCTGAAACAGTAAATACAGGAACCGATGATCTTTTGGGTGAACTTGATGATGGAGTACTCACTCTAACGATGAATCGGCCGGAAGCAAGGAACGCAATGTCGGGCGAAATGACGGCTGCCATGTCTGAACAATTGGCCAGTGCAGAGCTTAATCCGAAGGTTCGCTGCATCGTGTTAACGGGTGCAGGCAAAGGCTTTTGTGCAGGTGGAGATGTAAAAGGTATGGCCGCTAGTGGAGATGGTACCGTTGGTAGTAACACTATTGATGGCGCCATTCATCGACAGCGAGTCAATCAACGGGCGACGGCCGGCAAGTTGTTTGGTATGCCTAAACCTACGATTGCTGCTTTACCTGGTGCAGCTGCCGGGGCCGGGTTATCGCTGGCACTGGCCTGCGACCTTCGAGTCATGGCTTCAAATGCGATTATGACGACTGCGTTTGGCCGTGTTGGGTTTTCTGGGGATTACGGAGGTACTTTTTTTATGTCGCAGCTGGTCGGCACTGCAAAAGCGAGAGAGCTTTATTTCTTATCGGATCGAGTCAGCGCTGAAGAAGCGTTGAGATTAGGGCTTGCCAATTGGGTGTGTGAAGCTGACGAACTTACTTCTAAAACCAAGGAGATTGCTGATCGTTTGGCGAAGGGCCCTACGGTTGCCTACCGTTACATGAAGGAAAATTTTGCTCGAGCGATTTCCTCGGGCGATGTTGATGATTGTTTAGATTTAGAGGCGACACATCATGTTCATTGTGGACAGACAGAAGATCATCTGAATGCGGTCAAGGCATTTGTTGAAAAGAAAGAGCCTGTATTTCAAGGTCGATAGTAGTTATTTGGCGATGAGAGATTGAATATGACGGCTGAAGAAACTGGAAAAACTATGAGGTGGGTTTATGCGCTGTCATTTTTTATGGCAGTCATAGGTCTGAGCCGATTAATGGATCTTCCAGCTAATTTTACCCCAGTTATCGCGGCCGCTGTGTTCTTGCCTATGATTAGTCGAGGTCTCTATTTTTCAATACTCCCGGTTTTTGTCTTGTTCGCAACTGATCTTGTTTTAGGGTTCCATGAGACCATGCTTTATACCTACGGAGCTGTCTTGTTGATTGGTTTATTTGCTCAGCTTGTGCGGTTTTCGCTTGGGGTTAAAGCATTGTCTGCGGTTCTGATTTGGCACTTGATTGTCAACTATGGTGTTTATTTGCATTCGGTGCCTACCAGGTCATTGATAGATGTTTATGTTAGCGCTTGGCCTTTTGATTTCAGATTATTGGTCAGTACGTTGTTGTTTACTAGCTTGTTTTGGCTGATCAAAATTTTCGTTGAAAGAAGGTTTATGACGAGTTATGTCGATCGGTAGAGTTACTCGGAATCGAACAATCTGATTGGAGACCTACCTGTGTCACGACCTGCCCCTTTGTCCGGGATTTCAATTGTTGATTTGACTCAGGTATTAGCTGGACCCTATTGCACTTATCAGCTTGCTCTGCTGGGCGCCAAAGTCATAAAAATCGAACCACCTGGTGGAGAATTGACCAGGAAAGGCGGTGCGTTTGGCGATTTGATAAGCCAAAATCTTGGTTTGTCATTCTGTACACAAAACGCAGATAAGGATTGCGTGGAGCTAGACCTAAAGCGGTCGGAAAATGTATCGAAAGTATTGGAATTGATTTCGAATGCTGACGTCTTTGTTCAAAATTACCGGCCAGGCGTTGCGGATCGATTGGGTTTTTCTTTGGAGACGGTTCTTGAGGTCAATCCCAAGATTGTTTATTGCTCCATATCTGCTTACGGAGGGGAAGGGCCAATCGGCCACCGGCCAGCCTATGATCATGTGGTTCAGGCCATGAGTGGGATTATGTCAACAACGGGGTCTGAGGACGCAGGGCCCGTTAAAGTTGGTGCACCGTATATTGACTATGCGACTGGTTTGAATGCTGCGTTTGCTGTGATGGCTAGTCTTCGTGAAAGGGATCGAACTGGTACGCATCAAGTCGTAGATGTTGCGATGTTGGATACGGCTTTGAATTTAATGGCGAATAATTTAATTACGGTTGCTAACACGGGTAATGAGCTTCCTAAATTGGGTAACGAGGCGGCGAGCCGGGCTCCCTCTTCAGGTTGTTTCGAGACGGCTGATGGTTCTCTTATTATGCTAGCGGCCAATAATGAGCGGCAGTTCGATCTATTGTGTTCAGTAGTAGGCCACCCCGAGTGGTCGAACGATCCTCGTTGGCAGGACCCAATTGTTCGCTCCAAGAACCAGGAAGCTTTGCGAGAAGAGTTAGACGGTGTATTTCTGAAGCGATCCGGTGAAGAGTGGGAATCATTGCTCAATGAAGTTGGAGTGCCATCTAGTCGAGTGCGTAAGCTTGGTGAGGTGATAGCGGAGGGCCAGCCTGAGGCAAGAGGCCTGCTTGGAGAGTTGAGGGTTGGAGAAAATGGAACCCCAGTTCAATTACCAGCAATTGGTTTTCGCCTGAATGGTGATGGCTTGCAGCCTTTGAGCGGACCGAAAAGTGTAGGCGAAGACAATGATCGATATATTGGATAACAGTGTTGAATTATTGTTTTGACAGATAAAGGATTTCGTCCGATCGATGTTTAGAGTGACTGGTATGGATTTTAGAAAACTTCACTAAACCGCTAACAGTCAATTTTTGAGCGATTCGATCCTTTGAAAAAAGCCAGCTTTTTCAACTTCTCGTGCAATCTGGAAAAGTAATTCTTCGTTTCCAAACGCTGAAACCAATTGTACGCCGATAGGAAGAGAATTTTGAGACAACCCAAGTGGAAGATTGCATGCAGGATGACCGGTATCGTTAAAAAGGGAGGTGTAACCGATCATTTGATATAGAAGTTCAAGGTATGAATCGGTGTTATCGCTCATGGTATCTAACTTGCCTATTTTTGGTGGCGGGCAGGCCATGGTAGGTGAGAGTATGAGATCGAAGTCTTCAAAGATAGATGAAACCTTCCGGCCTAGTTGATGGATGTCTCCAACTGCTGCGGCGTAGTCAGCGCCTGTGATTTCCTGGGCACTTAAATAATTATTCCAGGTGACTCTCTCTAAGTGATGCTCCTCTACTTTCATATTAAGCTTTTGTGACATTCTGTTAACGGTCGCACCAACGTGACTCACCGCTAGAATTCCGTGCGCTGTGCGAACTAGTTCTGGGCTAAGCGCTAGCTGGGTTTCTTCTACGTAATGGCCAAGTCCCTCAAAGCGTTCGGCTGCTTGTCGACAAATTTCAATGACTTCTTTATTGGAAATGGCGCCATTAAAGCTACTTAGACATAGACCGATACGACAGCGCTTGGGAGAAATTTCGTGGGTTTCATAGTAGGGTTTGTGGATTGCAGGCGCAAAATAAGGGCTTCCAAGTTCTGGTCCTTGTGTCTGGTCAAGTATGAGCGCTGAATCGCGAACTGATCGAGTTATTACGTGTGAAGTAGACAATCCTCCCCAGCCCTCCATGGCAAAGGGGCCTACAGGCACGCGACCACGAGTTGGTTTGAGACCAAATAATCCACAACAACTTGCGGGGATTCTGATTGAACCTCCACCATCTGAAGCGTTGGCCATTGGGACTATTCCGCTAGCGACTGCAGCAGCAGCGCCCCCGCTGGATCCTCCGGGGGAATAATCTGTGTTCCAAGGATTACGAGTGGGTCCATGAAGAACAGGTTCTGTGGTAGTAGATAGACCGAATTCGGGACTATTAGTTTTACCACAGATAATCAGACCTGCAGACTTGTATCGTTTCACTAGGGTAGTGTCGTCCTGCGCGACTTCGTTCTTGTAGAGTTCTGAGCCGTTAGTGGTGATTGTTCCTTTTACCTGTTGATTTAGGTTTTTGATTAAAAAGGGGATTCCGCTAAAGGGTCCACTTTTTGATTCCATGATTTGTTGGGTAGCTTCTTTCCACAGCGTTTGAACGATTGAATTAATTGAAGGATCTAAGGATTCGGTTAGGTTTTGGGCTATATCTAGCAACTCATTGGGCGTTACTTCTTGATTGTTGATAAGGTTTGCAAGATCAATGGCATCTAGTTCTTTATATTCATCTGGTGTCATGGTTAAACTGATCGCAATGCTTCAGTGGCATGGTATCAGGAAAGTAGCGCGAGTAAGCGAGATAGTGTCGACTAGAAAAGGGTTCTCGTCTTTTGGGGTTTTTTGAAATGGTGGTGGGAGGATTTAGATGGAAGTGGAACGATTAGCCGCGCCTTTGGGAGCTATAGTAAAGGGGCTGGATGTCCGTATTGTCGATCAATCGATGGCGGACGAGATTAATAAACTTTTTTGCAAATACCATGTTCTTATTTTCCGCGAACAAAAATTGACTCCTGATCAACAAATTGAATTTGCTCACCATTGGGGCTCACTTGCTGCGCACCCTTACTCTGCGATGCCGGATTACCCAAATTTGATCGAACTAAAAAACCATGGAAAGCAAGGGGACGTGAACCAACATTGGCATTCGGATATGACCTATAATCCCCGGCCCCCAAAATTAACGATGCTGTATGCGTTAGAAGCTCCTGAGATCGGTGGTGAGACAGCATTTGCTAATCAAGTGTTGGCTTATCAAGATTTATCCGGTGGCCTACAAAAAGTGTTGGGGGAATTGACTGCGTTTCATACTGCGGGCGGGCTAGCCAAGATATATGGAGAAGATTCTGGTGAAGCACCCAACGCCGAGCATCCTTTAGTCAGAGTTCACGACGAGACAGGCGAGAAGTGTCTTTACGTGTGCAGAGCATTCACCAAACAGATAGTCGGATGGTCGCTGCAAGAGAGTCGAGCGATGTTGAACTTTTTATTTGAACATTCGGTTAGACCGGAATTTCAAGCGAGACACCAATGGAGACCAGAAGATCTCGTTATGTGGGATAATCGTTGCCTACTGCATTATGCGGTACATGATCATGGAGACGATCCGCGAGTATTGCACCGACTACAAGTTCTTGGCGAGGCTTAATATGTTTGAAGAGCTCAGAAGTAATGGCTTTCAAAAGATTTTTCCGTCAGGGCTGATCAGCAAGGAGTCTGAATTTTACAACTTTTGGTGTCAGTACCTTGGCAGTGAAAAGAATCTCGCGTTGAGAGCATTCAAAGGAGGGATGAGTTCAGATCGCTTTGCTTGGGTATTTTTAGCAGGGTATCAATCTGCGATACAGGATACATTCTCAGAAATAAGTTCTGACCACTGGTCAAGTTTTGCGGTTTCCGAAGACCGCAAAGGGAAATTGCCAGGTCTTGATTGGAGCAAGACCGAAAAAGGAATTTTGCTTAATGGCTATAAAACGTGGGTCGCCGCCGTCGATCAAATGCACACAATAATAGTCAAGGCAGGCAGAGGGGATCGGGCAGTATATCTTGCGGTTGATCGGGATCACCCGCATCTAATTTTCACTCGAAAAGAGCAAGGATTTTTGCCCGAAATGAGTGAAGGCATTGCGCGTTTCCAGGATGCGGTGGTGTCGGAGACGAGCCTTCTTTCGGACGAGAATGTGAAGCAGTTTGGGAGGATAGAGATCCTGTATATTTATTTGGCTTTTTGCGGTTTGGTTGTGAGCAAATCTAAGGATAAATCGGTTGTCGATAATGGCTGGGCTATTGCTGAAAAAATTTCAGCGATGGTAGACAGGAAAAATTTTTCTGCATTGAAGGAAATTGACACGAATGTGCAACAGTTGCGGGCCGAGGCGGGAGCTAATATGTTGGGTGTGAGTGGATGGGATGCGGATCAAAAGCTGATCGCTATGTATTCAAAAGGAATCCAGTCTAGAGGCGGTTAGCTTGACTGCTTGCCTTCTTTCCCTGATATAACAATTTCCAAGAGTGTCGCAGACCTGCTGCTAAGTGCTTTCGCGATGGCCGGACCGATCTCATTTGGGTCTTCGATTTTTTTCGCATCTACCCCGTGTCCTTTGGCAATCGAGACAAAGTCAACAATTGGGTGCTCTAGGTCCATGTGAGGGTAAGGTTTGTTAGAAGCACTGTCGTATCTGGTTCGGTAGATGTCTAGGTTATGTTTCAGAACACGATATTCTCGATTCGCCCATATGATGAATACAATAGGCAATTTATGGTGAGCAGCCGACCAAATCGCCTGGATTGAGTACATAGCGGATCCATCACCCGATAAACAAACAACTGAAGAGGTCGGATGAGCTATTTGTATGCCGATCGCTCCTGCGATGCCCTGACCGATGCCTCCACCTCTCCCACCGTAGAATTGATGGGGTAATTGGATGTCTATCGCGTTGGCCACTTCACCTGAATTGGTAATGGATTCGTCGACGATTATGGCGTCATCTGGTAAAGCTTTTGCGACTTCTCTCGCGGCCCTGGCCGGAGACATTGGGATATCGTTCCATTGGATCTCCAGTCTTGCTGTTTCTGCGGTTTTCGCTTGTTTCTGATTATCTATTAAGATTTGATTGCGAGAATCTGAAGAATCACTGCTTTCAATGTATTCGGCTAGAGCATTTAGTGTTGTGCCTATGTCAGCGACAATGCCGTAGGACACAGGGAAGTTTTGTTCAAGTTGCTTTGCTGAGCACTCTATTTGAATGACCTCCGTGTCTTTTGGAATCATATTATCGGTGTCGAACCAGACTTCTTCAAAAAACTGTCCACCAATCAACAGCACTAAATCGAATTTTTCAAGCGAGGTCTTGATTGCAGAAGCGTGAAATGGCATTCGGCCCAAATAATTAGGGTGGTTCGAGGGGAAATTGCTATGTACTCGGATTCCTTCTTGGAAGACAGAAGCCCCACTTTTTTCTGCCAGGGTGACAAGTGAGTCAAAGCCACCAAATACGACGATATCATCACCTGCGATGATTGCTGGTGATGAAGATCTTGAAAGGCGGTCTGCCAGTTCAGTGATTTGTTCAGCGTTTGCAGGTCCGGGTGTCAGGGTGCCTTGGTTTAAGATAGCCGGGATATGAGTATTGTTTGACATGACATCTACGGGAAGACTGATGAATACTGGCCCCCGCGGTGGCGTCATTGCGATTTTGAATGCTTTAGCAAGTATGGGCCCCATTTCGTCTGCTGTTCTTGGTTCCGCCGACCACTTAACGACAGGCTTAGCCATTTCAACGAGATCATAAGATAGGAGCGGCTCTCTAAGTCGCATACGTGTGTCTTGCTGACCAGCCGTTATGAGGACCGGAGAGTTCGCTTTTAGCGCGCCGAAGGCCATCCCGATCGCGTTGCCCAATCCGGGTGCAACGTGAAGATTGACCACGCTGGGAGAGCCCTGCGCCTGTGCATAGTAACTTGCGGCGCTCATTGCGATACTCTCCTGCAGCGCAACGTAATAGGTCAATCCCGGGTAGTCGCTCAAGCTATCAAGTAAAGGATTTTCTGTGGTTCCTGGATTACCAAAAATCGCGTCCACGCCATGTGCCAACAGGCTTTCCATAAACACGTCTCTTCCTCTCATCTCGAAGTCTCCCCTTAAGATCTATAAACTCTAACTCAATTTACTGGTAAATGAACTAGAGTCAGGGTTTTTGTATCGCTAAAACCTATTTGTTTGGGAGTTTGAGGGGAAGATTATGAGCTGGCAGGACGAGGTTGATGAGTTGCAGCGGCAAGAAGCAATGGCGAAAGAAATGGGAGGTGCCGATGGAGTGAGTTTCCAGCACGGGCGGGGGAAATTAACCGTTAGAGAGCGTGTTGATTTAATGGCAGATGAAGGATCCTTTCAAGAAGTCGGTACTCTTACTGGAACCGCTGAGTGGGACGGTGATCGACTTACCGATCTTAAACCATCTAACACGATTATAGGAACTTGTGCCCTTGAGGGACGTAAGGTTGCCTTTTCGGGCGGTGATTTTACGATCAGAGGAGGGGCAGCGGATGCAAATGTCGGTGACAAACGTGGTTTTATAGAAGATTTCGCGCTTCGTGCGCGGATGCCCTTTGTTAGATTGCTGGATGCTACAGGTGGAAGTGTGAAGACCTTTGAACAAATTGGCCGGACCTATCTGCCAGGTAATAGCACGGGCGGAGGACGGGTCGACGAAATGTTGAATACGGTGCCAGTTGTCTCTGCTGTTCTGGGTTCTGTAGCTGGATTGCCTGCAGTCCAGGCGTGCTTGTCGCATTTCAATGTGATGGTTAAAAACACTACTCAGGTGTTTGTAGCGGGACCTAAGGTTGTTGAGCAAGCAACCGGGAGGTCTATTTCCAAGGAAGATCTGGGGGATGAGCGTATACAGATAAAAAATGGCGTGATCATGAACTTGGCTGATACGGAGGCAGACGCGATAGTTCAAGTAAAACGATTTTTGTCTTATATGCCGCAAAGCATTTATCAGATGCCGCCTAGGGTTGTTAGTAATGACGATCCTTCCCGGCGAGATGAAGAGTTGTTGTCTGTTGTTCCTAAGAACCGACGTCAAATATACGACCCTTTTAAGATCTTGAACTCTGTTCTCGATAAAGATTCTTTATTTGAGATTGGACCCTTTTATGGGCGCGCCCGAATCACTGGCTTGGCCAGAGTCAATGGTTACCCGGTCGGCGTTATGGCAAACAACCCCAAGTTTAATGGAGGTTCAATGGACATAGCAGCAGGAGAAAAAACACTGCGACTACTAGATCTGTGTGAGGTCTTTCATTTGCCGATAGTCTATTTTGCGGATGAACCAGGGTTTTCGGTTGGGCCTCAGCAAGAAGAAATGGGGATAGTACGGGCGGGAGCGCGAGTAGTGAGCGCTTTCTCTGCTAGCCGCACTCCATACATAACCTTTGTAATCAGACAGCTGTATGGAGTAGCGGGAGGTTTGCATTCTAGAGGTGAAGGATTGTTTCGACGCTATGCATGGCCGTCTACACATGGTGGTTCTATGCATATTGAAGGTGGTACGGCTATCGCATACAAAAGAGAAATTGAGAATGCTGATGATCCTGAGCTCAAAAAAGCAGAAATTGAGGCTCGCCTTCAATCGATTTCATCTCCCTTTCGTAATGCCCACGCCTTTGGTATAGAAAACATTATCGATCCCAGAGAAAGTCGACCTTTGTTGGTAGATTTTGTTAGTGACGCCTATGAGGTTATCCAGGGACAAATCGGGACACCTACTTTTACCAGGTATCGACCATGATCGATTGTAGTGTTTATCTTACTCTGGCAGTCTCGACCGGATGGGCTATCAAAAATATAAGGAGTTAATATGTTCAGAATATTAATTTGCGGTGTAAGTTTTCTAATTATGCAGTTGGTCTATGCTGCAAATGGTGTAATCGAAACCAGTACTCATAGACTCATTGAAGTCGGGGACGATATTTATCTCGCTCAAACTACGGCGAGACTTTTCAATAGTAACGCGTTAATTGTAATTAACGATGAAGATGTTTTGGTGGTCGATTCGCATATCACTCCGACCAAGGGCAGAGAGTTGATTCGATCTATTCAAACCTTAACCTCTAAGCCGATTACTACCCTGGTTAATTCTCATTTTCATTATGATCACTCACATGGGGGACAAGCCTTCGTTGATGGTACCTTTCCCTATGATGTTAAAGTTCAGACTATTGGTCATGAATTTACCCGGATGAAGATGGCAGGTTCCCCACTAAGTGAAGGGACGTATGTCAGAGGTTTGTCGGGTAATCGTGCCTATGTTGAAAGCCTGAAAGAAAAATTAGATCAAACAGAGGACGAAGAAGAGAAGCAGCAGGTGCAGATTCAATTAGCTTTAATCTCTGGACATTTGAAAGAGTGGGATGAGATTCAGCCTGTCCCACCGACGAATTCGTTTAGTGATCGGATGACCCTTTTTCGCGGTTCTAGAGAAATCCAGCTTCACTTTTTTGGTAGAGCCCATACAGGTGGAGATGTGGTCGTATATTTCCCCTCTGAGAAGTTAGCATTTACAGGCGATATGATGTTGGCTGGGCCTTCTTGGCTGGGAGATGGATATGTTGACGAGTGGGTTGAAACACTAGAAAACCTAAAAGCATTGGATGTTGAAAAAATCGTGCCGGGTCACGGTATGCCGTTTACTGAAATTCATAAGATTGACTTGGTCCAGGAGTTCTATAAGGACTTGTGGAGTAAAACGAAGGTGTTATTTGATCAGGGTATCAGCTCCGAGAGTGCGTCAAAAATGATTGATATGACTAATCATAAGGATTCATTGGGGGTCTCGCGTGCAGGTTTCGACCAGCTAGCAATTAAGAGAATGTACCAGAGAATGAGTGGTGAAGATTAAATCCGTCTTTTGGATTGCTTGCCTTGTCTAGGATACCACCGCACCGCCATCGCAGGTGATGATGTCACCAACCGTGAACCCGCAGGCTCTTGAGCTTAGAAATATTGCTAACCCTGCGATGTCTTCTGCGGTGCCAAC
>CAZYHH010000040.1:0-15038 GCA_964647295.1 uncultured Pseudomonadales bacterium | reverse complement strand
ATTTTTTCATCTCCATAATCAGGGTGAGGTAACCTCGCATAGGGAAGTTCGTAAACGGAATCGAGCTCTTTTGTCTCCAAAGGATAAGGTGGGGGATTAATCCAGAGTTCAGCTTCGCCATGCCGCTGCACAAGAGGCCTAGCATTACCCGGGTTACTTTCGACATGCAGTATCCTTGAAGCATGTGCATACAACACCGGATCACTCTTGACAGCTTCGTAGCTTGGCAATCGGATATAAGATTTTTCTCGAAGTCCTGGCTTGAGATCTCGGATAAACCGAACCACCTGAACGCCTTCTTTTGGTAGGTCTTGTCTTTGTGACCTACTCTTATCATCTTCCATAGAATAGGGGTTTTCTGGAGGATTCAGGTCGCCAGGCTTATCTACATGAGTCGAATCTAGTTCAACCCATCCTTCAGGTGGCTTCTTAACTCGGCTAGCGGTTCCCCGAATGTTTGTCATCTCACCCAAGGTTTCTCCAGCGGCCATCCGGTGGGCCACCTCCGCAATTTGTCTCTCCGCATTACCAAAGACCAACAGGTCGGCTTTTGAATCTAAAAGGATGCTGCGTCGAACCTTTTCCGACCAATAATCAAAATGCGCGATACGCCTCAAGCTGGCCTCAATACCGCCAATGATTATAGGTATCTGGCCGTAGCTCTCTCTGAGTCGATTGGTATAGACGATGATACTTCGGTCAGGCCGCTTTCCGGCCTGACCGCCAGGGGTATACGAGTCATCTGAACGTTTCCTGCGATCTGCCGTGTATCGATTGACCATCGAGTCCATGTTTCCGCCAGTCACGCCGAAAAACAAATTCGGCCGGCCCAGCTTGTGGAAGTCTCTCGTATCAGACCAATCCGGCTGAGCAATAATGCCCACACGAAATCCCTGAGATTCAAGGAATCGGCCAACGATCGCCATTCCAAAGCTTGGATGATCGACGTAGGCATCTCCCGTCACAATGATCACGTCGCAGGAATCCCAACCCAACAAATCCATCTCTTCCGTCGACATCGGCAAAAACGGAGCCGGCGTCAATCGATGCGCCCAGAATTTACGATAACTGGTTAAGGACTTAGGGTTGTTGAATTCGGTGCTCGGCATGATTAACACAGTATACTGGCTTACGGGCCAAGTGGAATTAACAAACTCTCGTAAGGAGTAAACCATGCCAATCAAACTAATCTGGATAGTGATAACAATGCTTTCTTTGTTGCTAATTCCAGCTGCTTCCGTCAGCCAAATTTATGAACTGCGAACTTACACTACCCACGAGGGCAAGCTGGATGATCTGTTAAACAGATTTCAAAATCACACCATGGAACTTTTTGAAAAACATGGTATCCGTAACATCGGATACTGGCTTCCCACGGACCAATCGAACACTCTGATTTACATCGTAGCTCACGATGATCGGCCAGGCGCAATGGCTGCATGGAAGAGTTTCTCTCAGGATCCGGATTGGAAAAAAGCGCGCGCGGCATCGATTGCCGAAGGTCCGATCATCACTAATATTGAGAGCAGCTATATGCACAAAACCTCGTTTTCGCCCTGAAAACTCTATATACAATCGGCCTTTACACCCTTTTGATCTTTGGCGCCACTTGCAAATAAGGTGCGCCGAACTATTCTAGGAACGTCAAGGGGAGCAAAGTGTTTTGTCTCTAAATGAGCGTCATCGTTGAATCAGGCACACTGAAAAAACCATGCTGGCTAGGTTTTTTTAATCAAGCGCGCAGTTAACTCGATATTAAAGGTATTTACATGCAGTCTCTATTGAGACTCACGGTCTACATAAAACGTTACGCATGGACATTCTGGTTTTCAGTTTTGGGTATGCTAGTCGCCAGGATTATCGAAGGGTCTATACCGATGTTTGTCCAACAAGGTATCGATGCCATCGCTAACGGTCAATCGCTCACAAAGACGCTAAGCCAGACAGAAATCGATAAACTACTCGAGACTCTGGTCTTTCCCGTCACAATGATTTGCTGCTGCGTACTGGTTCAGATGCTGGTGACCATTGCTTACCGCATTGGAATGCGCCGAATCGGTGTTAATGCCTCTTATGATCTCCGCAATAGACTCTATCAACATATGCAGCTTCAGAGCCTTTTATTTTTTTCCCAGTATCGGATTGGCGACCTCATGGCCAGAGCGATCAACGACATCAACCTATGTCGAGAGATTCTCGCCGGCGCAATACGTATGACCATCATTTTATTTATGACCGCAGCGGTAGGCGTAGGCTATATGCTATCTTACTCCGTCGAACTCACTCTAGCGGTCATGCTGCCGATGCCAATCATCGCATACGTAGCCTTTCGTTTTGCTAAAAAGATCTACGCGCAAAGTTATCTTGTCCAGGAAGGTTTTGCTTCCGTCTCTACCTTCGTCCAGGAAAACCTAAACGGTATCCGAACAATCCAGTCGATGGCTCAGGAAGGTCGGGAAATCGAAAAATTTCGAGCGGTCAACAGTGATTTTGTAGATAAAAACATCAACCTGTTCATCACCAACTCATTCCTGAGTGCGCTGATGCCTATCCTCGCAGCCTCAGGAACGTTAATCATTATCGGTTACGGCTCTCACCTGTTGAACCAAGGCGCAATCACAATCGGTACATTCGCCGCGTTTTTCTCATACCTGGGTCTACTCCTCTGGCCAGTGAGAGAAGCAGGGAACCTAGTAACTCAATGGCAAAGGGGCGCATCGGGCACCGCTAGGCTATTTGAAATTTTAGACCACGAACCGGAAATTTCAGACTCGCCAACGCAGGATTTCCCAGAGTTGTCTGGGAAAATATCCGTAAAAAATCTGTCTTATGAATATGAAGGCAAGGGAAAACTTGCCATCAACAACCTGTCATTTGAAATCCTACCTGGAGAAACCATTGCAATACTGGGTAGAGTCGGTTCTGGCAAGAGCACCTTGCTGCGTTTGTTCGTGAGGCTCTTAGACCCTACTCAAGGACAAATTTATCTAGATGGCCATCCCATTAACGGTTTTCCCTTGGCAAGTCTCAGAGAAAAAGTCTGTTTGGTTTTACAAGATCCGTTTCTGTTCGCTGATAGCTTGGGCGATAATATCGCTTACGATAATCCAAACCGTGATCCCAGCGAGATCCTCCAAATCACCAAAGCAGCGGCACTAGACGACACGGTAGAAAGTTTTCCAGAAGGCTTGGATACGATACTGGGCGAAAGGGGCGTCACCTTATCCGGAGGACAAAAACAGCGCACTGCGCTCGCCAGAGGCTTGATCAGGCAATCCCCAATCTTGATTCTCGATGATTGTTTTTCCGCAGTCGACACTGAAACCGAAGAAAGGATACTGTATGGGCTCAAGCAAATCCGGAAAAGCAGTACCACCTTGCTAGTAAGCCATCGAGTTTCAACAGCGCGGCACGCCGACCGAATTATGGTACTAGAACATGGTGAAATCAAAGAAATCGGGACACATCAAGAACTCCTTAACCTTGGAGGCTCCTATGCGAGTCTGGAGCTCGCCCAAAGAGATACCGAAAGTAGCACGCAATCGAGAACTCCAGCGTGAAGCAGCCTATCGATAGTGATGGCGTAACAGAAAAACCAGATCACTCAGTATTTGAGGCGGACATTGAAGGCCAGGCAATGAATCTTCAGTACCTCAAACGAATTGCAGGTTGGGTCGGACCTCATAACCGGGTGGCCATGGTCAGTATTGTTCTGGTCGTAATAGCATCTGGTCTAGCAGTCCTGATGCCCGTACTCTTATCAAGAGTGGTGGTCGATGGAATCCTAATGGACTCGCCTAACTCGCTAATTCCAGACTTCGGGCTATTTCAACTCAATCAATGGGTTCAACAGTTGACCGGCTTTTCAGGAATTGCAGCAGCCTGCATCGTTTACGGTTCGTTTACGCTTATCTGCCATATGCTGTACCACCTTCATCGTGTCTCCCTCGCTCGAGTAGTTCTATACTCACTCCGAGATATGAGGCAGGACCTTTTTGCGCACATGGAACTCCGTCCCTCTTCATTCTACGATCGCGTCGCGATAGGACGAGTCATGACCAGGATCACTAATGACGTACAAGCACTCATCGAGTTATTGATGGGCCTTGGCGCACTAATAGGCCAATTCGTACCATTTTTTATCGCGCTGTTTGTTATGTTCGCGATCAACACCGAGCTGACTCTTCATTTATTGGGAGCGATACCAGCATTCGTCATAGCGACCTATTTTTTCCGTCAAGCAACCAGAAAGGTCTACCGCTTAATCCGAAACACGGTCTCCCAGCTCAATCAAAACCTCCAAGAAAACCTATCCGGGATGCAGGTAGTGCAATTATCCAACCGGGAAACTCTCAATCTCGAAGTCTATCAAGGAATCAACGACGGCAACCGAAAACACGAGTTCCACGCAGTGAGTTTGGAATCTACCTACGGAGCGACCATGGATAATATGGTAAACTTAGCTCTCGCCGTGATTATCTGGGTCGGAGGGGGCGCAGCACTTCAAGAAACAATCTCGCTTGGCAGCGTCATTCTTTTTACCTATTTCATCGACATGTTTATCCAACCGATTCGCGTTCTGGGACATCAATACAACATTTTATTTCGCGCGATGGCCAGCGCTGAACGTATCTTTCAGGCCCTAGACTGGGATGAAAGCGTTGACGAACCCAAAAACCCAAAAATGCTAGCCGAACGAATAGATGGGCGTTTGGAATTCAAAAATTTGACCTTCGGTTACGAGACCGGACAGCCGGTACTCCACGATGTATCATTCGAGATTGCAGCAGGCGAAAAGTTGGCGGTGGTTGGCCCAACCGGATCAGGAAAGAGCACGCTCATTAGGTTGCTCGGCCGTTTCTACAATTTCCAACGCGGTGCGATTCTCCTTGATGGCACCGATCTTTTAGACATACATTCACAAAACATCAGGCAACGCATCGGCGTGGTCATGCAAGACTTTCATATCTTCTCCGGTTCTATTTTGGAAAACATTACGCTGGGTAACCCTAATATCAGCGATAAGGACGGAATCAAAGCTGCGCACGCCGTGAATGCCGATACCTTTATCAATGCGCTACCGCAAGGATTCCAGACACAGTTAGTCGAAAGAGGTCAAAATTTGTCTCAGGGCCAAAGACAACTCTTGGCCTTTGCTAGAGTGCTCGCGGCGAATCCTGAAATACTGGTACTGGATGAGGCAACGGCAAGTATCGATACCCAGACCGAGCAACTCATCCAGAAAGCGCTGAAAGTGATTATGAAAGGAAGGACTTCAATACTGATTGCACATCGCTTAAAGACTATCCAGGAAGCTGACCGAATATTGGTGCTAAAAAATGGCAGGGTGAAAGAAATTGGCACCCACGAAGAACTAATGGCCAACAAAGACGTCTACTACACGCTGAGCCAGCTTCAATTCCAAGACGTCACACCCAAAGATGGTACATCTTTGTCATAGCCTTAAGCGCTACTTCATGGGATCATGAATTCCAAGAACACAGGAGTGGAAACTATGTCCAAGGCTTTAGATTATGACGCTGGCTGGTCCTATTTCTGCAGAGGAGTTAGTACTTTTGCATTAGCATTATTGGCAACATTCCACGTTCAGGCCAACCAAACGGAACTCCCCGAGGCCATCATTGGTAAGGCCGGGCCACTGACAGGACAAAATGTCCAATACCACCAATCTAATGCTCTATCCGTAGGCTATCTTGCTAGTCCCCAGGGGGAAGGGCCCCACCCATCGGTAATCTTAATTCATGAATGGAATGGACTTATCCAGCGAGTAAAAGAAACCGCAGATTCCTTCGCAAAAGAGGGATACACCGCGCTGGCGGT
This sequence comes from uncultured Pseudomonadales bacterium, assembly GCA_964647295.1. Classification (GTDB taxonomy): domain Bacteria; phylum Pseudomonadota; class Gammaproteobacteria; order Pseudomonadales; family Azotimanducaceae; genus UBA4421. The sequence continues at coordinate 9,197 of CAZYHH010000040.1, read as the reverse complement.
AGACTTATATAGCGGTAGGACTGGTGCGAATCCTGAGGAAAACATGGCCTTAGTGCGCGAAACCTTATCGAAACCAGAACAGCTAATCGCTAATCTAAACAGCGCAGTTTCTTTTTTAAAGAAACAAAAAGACAGTAATCAAAAAGTGGCCACCATTGGTTGGTGTTATGGAGGCGGAGTCGCATTAACCTTTGCGCTTGGTGGAGAACACCACGATGCAACCGCAATTTTCTATGGGAGGTTGCTGGCCGACCCACAGGCGCTTTCACACGTCGATCACGAGTTCTATGGCACTTTTGTTGAAAATGATCGTGGGATACCGGTTAGCGATGTTGAAAACTTTGTGTCAGTTCTTCGCAGCGCTGGCATCCCAAATGATGTGCATATTTATGATGAAGTGCGCCATGGGTTCTGGTTGCACGTCGATCGAGACCCTGAAACCAACACCGGTCCTGCTATCGACGCATGGGATCGTTTAAAAGACTTTTTAAACAGAACAATCTTATAGGTCTTGAATTAACCCTGAGTAAATTAACGGTCTTCTGCGAAACACCAGTCACCGTAGGCCAGGCACAAAGTCTCCATCACGTCTCCCACCTGTGCGAGCCAGAATAGTATCGCTACAACAACGACCATCACAGACAACACAATCGCTAGTTTTTCGAGGGTAGGTTTATTCATGAAAACCCAATCCAACGCCCAGAAGCAGCCACAGTAAACCATATGACGATAGAACTAATCGCGATCAAGCGAAGGGACCAGACATTGATCGTATCGTGAGGATGGCGTAGCAATGGTCTACGAATGAAGTATACAAAAGCAGCACCAAAAAATAGGCCTATCATCTTCGCCCAGAACATCTCATTGTAATAAAGCTTAATTGCGACCGCCGAACTCATGAATACCCCACTCACGACAATCACAATGAGCGCTACCGAGAACCATCTATCCATGTTGTTAAGTACCGATTCCGATGACACATCAGTCAATAGAACACCCAAGAGCCTCAAATCGGAAACAAGCACAGTGCCGCCCAGCATGGCCAAAGCCGACAGATGCAGCATTTGCACAACCGCGAAAACACCGCCATATGCCTTTGACATGTCAGCTAATATCGACGTATCGAGCCACTCAAATATAAACAATAAATCCAAACTTCAACCTTTAATCCAGTGCGGCCATTTCATCTACACAACCAGCGATCCAATACATGAAATAGGGCAGCTCCTTGTGGCAATCAAACCAATCGTAGGCAATCGTTCGGCCGGTCATGATGACGCCAACCCACAAAACGAGCGAAAAGCCTGCCCCAACCCTCATACGTTTAGGGGGCACTCTATCAGTATCCCAATCCCCCCTGGCTTGATTCATTTTTTTACGAAAGAGAAATGCATTGATACCCGCCGCGATCAACAAAACGACCTTAATACGAAACCAAATACTTTGAGTTGAACGTACTGGAATCGCAAAAAACAGAAACAGCCCCGAGATCACCATCAATGCAAAGCCAATCATCATCGGCTTATCGAGTCGTTCCGAAATTTTCGACGCGGGAACATCTACAAATGCAAGGCCCAACATCCTCAGATCAATAACGAATAGCATCCCTAAAAAAACCATGATCGTAAGTACATGGGTAGACTCGATCCACGCGTATAAGTAAAACGACTCATGAATCTGCGTACTCCAAGCAAAGGAATCAAGCCATCGAGCAAAGCTCAGCAACCACTCATTTAACAACTGTTAACCCTCCTCCAGTTGTGCAGTATAGCAGCCATAACCACTGGCTACACAACAAACGGGTGGTAGAAATTCTAAAGCACACAAAGCATTCAAAGATTGGCACCTCGTAAAGGCAAACCAGCTGAGTCATAGCAACTGTCAATCACCATCATCTGTTTGATGGCATCTTCATATCCCGTAAACAATGGCGTCTGATTTTCGATCGCTTCAATAAATGCATCGAGCTGATAAGAATAAGTTGGTCTTCTATCGCATATTTCTATCTTTGTTTTCCCTTGCACTGTAATTTCGATGCGGTGACCGTTCTGGGGAACTAACGGATTCCGAACGTATAGTGTTCCTCGTTCTCCTACGACACGAAAGTCCATCCGAAACTGCGCTTTTTCTCGCATGTCTCCGGAAACCTTCGCGGTGACGCCAGAAGGAAACACCAAATCAGCCTCAAGGAAGAGGTCAACATAAGCAGGGCCAATCTCCGCCGCAGCCGCCTCGACTTTCGGCTCTTCGCCGACAAGATGGCGTACCCAAGAAATGGGATAGCAACCAATATCCATGGTGACACCTCCACCCAATGAATAATCAAATCGAATGTTATGTGGATCAGATATTGGTACGTGGAAGGCACCTTCTATTCTCTCGATCTCACCGAGTTCTCCCTCGTCGAGAATTTGCTTGGCCCTGAGAAAAACTGGATGGTATCTATAATGAAAGGCGTCCATCAGAACCAGCCCGGAGCGCTCAGCAACCTCAGCCATGTCCCGCGCTTCTTGCGCATTAGATGCAAACGACTTCTCACAGAGCACGTGCTTGCCCGCTTCTAAGGCCAGAATAGACCACTCTTTATGCATCGAAATCGGCAGAGGGTTGTAAAAGGCATTTATCCGATCATCTTCGATGACATCGAGATACTCGTCGTGGACACGAGAAATACCATGCCATCGAGCAAAGCCCTGGGCTCGCTCTTTGTCTCTAGAAGCCACGCACCCAATCATCGCGTTCGGTTCGTCCATGCATGGATATACCAAGGCCCTGGGGGTGATGTTAGCAGTGCTTACGGTGCCGAATTTAATCATTCATGGACCTCTATCAGTGTTAATCGAAAAGATAAATCAATTGCTAGCTACGAACGATCAGTATAATAGATAATCAACTGCAGTGATTATTGCAAAAAGAGTTGAGAGGCGAACGGCTTTTGAAACACCAATTAACAGAAGGTCAGATCGCTGACTATCACCGAGATGGCTTTCTCAGTCCTGTCGAAGTATTTTCAGACGCCGAGGCGAGTTCCTTAAGATCTCACTTTGAGGACTTCGAGAATCATTTCGGCGGAACGAAAAACGCCGCCAGCGTGAGGGCCGATCTACACCTGATACAAAATTGGGCCTGGTCAGTGGTTAACGATCCAAGAATTGTGATTCCGATCACACAGGTTCTTGGCCCCAATGTTCTGCTCTGGTCAACCAACTGGTTCATCAAAGAACCAGGCGACCAAAAAATCGTAAGCTATCACCAGGATGCCAACTACTGGGGCCTAGAACCCCACGATGTCGCCACAGCATGGCTGGCTCTCTCCGATGCCCCATCCCGCAGCGGACCCATGAGTTTTGTCCCTGGCAGTCATAGAGAAGAACTGCACAGTCACACCAACACTTTTTCGGAAAACAACCTGCTGTCACGAGGCCAGGAAATCAACAAGCCCATCGACGAGCGTCTCTGTAAACTTGCACCACTCAAAGCCGGAGAGATGTCCCTGCACCACGTGCGCACTATACATAATAGCGGCCCAAACAATTCTGAAGACCGAAGAATAGGGATGGTCCTGAGATACTGTGCGACCCATGTGCAACAGACCAAAGGTAGCGATACCGCTATTCTAGTAGCGGGGCAAGATGATCACGCCAACTTTCAATTACTTGATCGGCCCGAGCAGGACTTGGGACCCAAAGAAACCAAGATCCACCGAGACGCTATAGAAAAACTCGGCAAGATAATCATGTCGTGATCAAGCGCACTCAGCTTTTATGGTCGTTGAAATAATGAAGCAGATCCAGGCAGTCCACTCCACCACACACTTGGTTAACTCGATCTAGCCCAACAGCCTTTGCAGCGGCTCCGGCATCTTCATGTTCTCGATCAAGTCGATTAATACTTTAGATTTTCTTCTTGCTTGCGCATATGTCTCACCTGCAAACAAAACATAATAGAAATCGTTTCGATCAACCACGCACCCTGAATTTTCGAGTGAGCCGATTAGCCAGATTTTTTTTGGGCGACCAAAAGCCCTTTGACCACTTAAAAGAGTTTGAATAAGCTAGTCAAATAACGGGGCGATCTCAAAATACGTGAGGAGAAGAGCGATGAGCAAGCAAATCGATTGGTTGTATTACAGGAAGGGCTGAACCAGCTGCACCAAAGCTTCTAAGTTTATAGAAGCCAGCAAAATAGACATCTCTGAGACGGTTCCTGCCAGTCGCAAACTACAAAGGAACGACGCACTAAAGCTACTAAAGAAAGCTAACAAGCTTACCGTGGCGAAAGGCAAGAAGGTCGTAGAGTTTTCAGGGAAAGACAAAACTTCCGAAGAAGCCGTCAGCGCAATGTTAGGAAACACTGGCAACCTCAGTGCACCCACCGCGGTAGTAGGCAAGGAGCTGCTCGTGGGTTTTAACGAAGATGCGTATCAGGCCGTTTTTACCTAGCACAAGGCAGCCGCTAGGTCACCGCAGAGCGAATAAGTATTAGCGGTGGCTTAGTAGTCTTCGACTGTGTTTTCGAAGGTGAACCCACCGTTAGCCATGACCAACCGGTGTCTGCCGCCGTTCAAATCCGCATTCCACTCTTCGTAACCTGCATCGCCCTTCCACATGGCAACTCTATTGCCGTCAGATCCCTTGACAACTCGCGTTTCATATTTTTTTGGCGTCGTTGAAGAAAAATGTTCGAAAACTTCCTGAATAGTCGAATACAAAGACAAGTGATGCAATGTAATCCAGGTTGGCGGAACCAAATCAATATCTCCAGAAGCATGCTTTAAGAGTGCATCCGCAGGTCTGATCCACTGATGATCTTTGATCTCACCCTCATCGATTTCGACATTGCCTGAATACTTCGATTGAGCAATAAAAAACCAGGTGGCAAATCTTTTCTGCGGTCCTGGCGGCGGTGTCCAATGCGCAAAATATATGAAGTCATTCGAATCAAGAGAAATCCTGGTCTCCTCCATTGCCTCCCTTACCGAAGCTGTCCTGGCGGCCTTTTCTAGATCGCCACTCTGACCATAATCTTCGGCATCAATCTTGCCACCTGGGAAAACCCACATACCCCCAAAGGTGATTTTCGAATTTTTCTTGAGCATGAGCACTTCATATGAATCGCCCTCCTCTCTTAACAGCACGACGGTCGCCGCAGGAATCGGTGGCAAAACGCCTTTATCGTTTTCACTTCGAGCATCAATATTTCCGTACATATCATTTTTGTGTTGTTTTTCTTCGGCCATCCGCTAATTCCTCTTTTACAATGCTAACCTTTGATTTCTTGCAAACTCTTGAGAGTAAGTTTCTTTTGACTGTTTTATCTCTAAAGACCAATCGTCCCACATTTCAACCGAAACGGATTTCGAGCGATATTCATCGAGTTGTTCATTCCAAAAATCTGCAAGTATCGCCTGGCGTAAGGTGTCAGAGTAATTGTGTCCAGCCATATGCGCTGTACGGTGATGCCAAAACACAATATCACCAGCGTTTCCCCAACATTCCACAGGTTCCACTTCTTCGTTTAATCGATCTATTTCTTTTAGATACTCACTGGTATGACTAATCCCTTTAAAGCCCGGTAGATGGTCGTAGTAGGGGATTCGGGGTTGATCATATCGATGCTTGAAAGTACGGAATAATGACTTATGCGAGCCGGGCCACACTTTAAACGCGCCCCCATCCTCCGGTGTATCAGCTATCAAACCGACGACACCGAGTTGAAAAGGGTGTCCATCCGTGTGGCACACATTTGGCTCTCTGGCCTTTTCGCCATAGGGCAAAGTGAAATAAACCCCTCTAGCCCCTTGAGTTCCTAACGCTGGATCTGTCGGACCGCCAGGCCAAGCAGCTCCACTAGCCCCCATTGGCGTTCCATTGACTATCACTTGCCGTGGTTGACCACCAATCAGTTGTTTAGCCATAGCACAAATTTGTTCAGAGTAGATCAACTGAATTGATATCTCTTCTACACCTAGATTTCGGTTCAGCCAACGATATCCCTCTCTGGAATGGGTGGACTCGTCAGTGCTCAAATCCTCAGTGAATGGGCCTACATGCGTCTTTTTGTCTTCTCGAACCAAAGCGCTCCCGTCCGGCAGGCTATCCCACATGCGATCTTGCAGTTCAGAACACAGCTGGACGTCCAGGGCCTCCGAGACCAAGAGGTATCCATTAGCTTTAAAGAAGCTGATTTGTTCAGCATTTAGCATAAATATGACTTCACTACGTGTTCGGCTATTCTAGCACGGACCAAATTGGCCTAGTATTAGCAAAAACAGTTTTAAGATTTCCATTTCGATGAATACAAAACCTGACGCGGAATATGACTATATTGTCATCGGAGCGGGGTCCGCCGGCTGCGTGGTCGCTTCGCGTCTAGCGGAGGAACCCGGTGCCCGAATACTGTTGCTAGAGGCAGGAGGAAGTGACAAAAAGCTAGGAATCAAAATGCCTTCTGCTTTCTATATGCCACTTCACGATCAACGGATAAACTGGGGCTACTACAGTGAACCCGAGCCCGGGCTGGACAATCGTAAAATTCACTGTCCCAGAGGAAAGGTGCTGGGGGGCTCATCGTCGATTAACGGCATGGTCTACATTCGAGGTCACAGAGAAGACTTTGATGGCTGGGACAGACTTGGAGCATCAGGATGGAACTACCAGACAGTCTTGCCATATTTCAAAAAATCACAAAGAGCGGACTGTAGGAGCGATCCCCATCCTTTTCTTGGACACGATGGTCCAATTGCGACGACCACTGGTAACATGGAAAATCCGCTCTACAGTACTTTTCTCGAGGCTGCTCAGTCGGCAGGCTACCCTTTAAATCCGGATGTTAACGGTGCCAATCAGGAGGGTTTCGGGCCTATGCCAATGACAGTGGATTCGGGAATTCGCGCCTCCACTTACCGTGCCTACATCGACAATCTTGCTCCTAAAAGCAATCTAAAAGTCAGCTCGAGTTCATTTACCAACAAGATCATCATCCAAAACGGTAAAGCGACGGGTGTTTGTTATAGCCGGGGCCGGAAAAAAATCACCGCTCTCGCCAAATCAGAAGTCATTCTTTGTGCTGGTGCGATCAATTCACCTCAGCTTTTAATGCTTTCAGGAATCGGGAATGCTGAGAAGCTGAGCCGATTCCAGATAAAAGTTGCTGCCGACCTGCCAGGAGTAGGCGAAAACCTCATGGATCACCTCGAAGTTTATGTTCAACAAGCTTGCATTCGTCCGGTCTCTTTGCAGAGGAATCTCGGGTGGCTAGGCAAGTCTTTTATAGGTGCAACTTGGCTCGCTAATCGAAAGGGCCTGGGAGCGACTAATCACTTTGAGGTGGGAGGATTCATCAAGAGCGACGATAAATTAAGCTATCCAGATATTCAGTTTCACTTTCTTCCCGTAGCCATGTCTTATGACGGGAAGGTCAAGGCCAGCCAGCACGGGTTTCAAGTCCACGTGGGACCGATGCTACCAAAGAGCCGAGGAAGGATATCTTTAAGGAGCGACGATCCTAAGATCCCACCAAAAATCCAATTTAACTACATGACACGCCAGGAAGACTTTTTTGTTTTTCGCGAGGCCATCAAAGCTGCTCGGATCATATTCAAACAAAGCCAGTTTGACGAGTTTCGAGGAGAAGAACTCAATCCTGGGAACAACTGTCAATCCAACGATGAGCTGGATGATTTCATCAGACAAAATGCGGAGAGCGCTTATCACCCGTGTGGAACTTGTAAGATGGGAATCGGCCCAGATTCTGTAGTAGACCCGGCCGGAAAAGTATACGGGATCGACAGTCTCAGGGTAGCGGACGCCTCAGTGTTTCCTCTGATAACCAACGGCAATTTGAACGCACCGACGATCATGTTAGCCGAGCGCATCGCAGAGCTCATCAAAACTGACCAGGGGCAGGGATAAAAATGGATCCGATCAGTCAGGGAGCACTGGGAGGAGCGCTGGCTCAGTCAGTCTCAAACAAACAAAACATTGCAAAAATCACGCTGATCGGTTGTCTGGCCGGCATGGCACCCGATCTCGATGTCTTGATCCAATCAACCACCGATCCCATCTTGTTTCTCGAATATCATCGACAATTCACCCACTCACTGATTTTTATCCCTGTTGGCTCGCTATTCGTAGCAATCGCTCTCTACTCTTTTGTGAAAAACACCCTGAGCTTCAAAATAGTATACCTAGCTTCAATCCTAGGATATCTGACTCACGGTCTGCTTGATGCCTGCACCTCCTACGGCACACTGCTGTTTTGGCCTTTTTCTAACGAGCGTATCGCATGGAACAACGTATCTGTCGTCGACCCAATTTTTACTGTTCCTCTAGTGCTATTTGTCGTTTGGGCGATCAGATCAAAGAAAAAAATTTGCCACAGATTGGCAATAGGATGGGCTATAGTTTATTTATGCATTGGCTTTATTCAACACGAAAGGACCTTGTTAACTGCCAAAGAACTCGCTGAGGCAAGAGGCCACACGCCAGAAAGGCTTACCCTTAAGCCTTCCTTCGGCAACCTGATCCTTTGGAAATCGATCTATCAACACAAAGAAATCTATTTTGTCGACGCTATTCGAACGGCTTCTTCTTCGACCTGGTGTTCCGGTGAATCCATTGAGGTCCTCAACCTAACTAAACACCTACCGTCAATAGAACTTAACAGCCAACAGGTAAAGGACATCGAACGATTTCGTTGGTTCTCCCAAGATTATTTAGGATATGACCAAGCCAACCAATTAGTAACCGACATACGTTATTCAATGATACCTAGTGAAATAAGGCCGATGTGGGGACTAAAGATCAACTCAGAGTTTAGCGACAAAGATCATGCAATCTGGTGGTCAAATCGCGGCCTTAACGACAATCAACTCAGTATTCTTAAGAACATGTTAACGGGTAGCGCATGTCCTGAGCATCAAAACTCTGATTCTTTTTCAGTCAGCCGAATGAGAAGACCGGCGCCAAATTCAAGTACGCTACTCGATAATAACCAACAAAACTTAGGGACATTGCATCATGAATGAATTATCGCGATTAACTCAGCCAGCAGCTAATAGTTTAATAATAAACAAACAAACCATATCGGTAAGCGAGTCTTCAACGGGCGGTCTCATTTCGGCGGCCCTTCTCTCAATACCAGGCGCCTCGGCCTACTACAAAGGTGGCTCGGTGGTCTACACTCTGGCTTCTCGC
>CAZYHH010000039.1:0-15050 GCA_964647295.1 uncultured Pseudomonadales bacterium | reverse complement strand
TTTTGGCCCAATCAATAATCTCCATAACGATTAAAAAATAACCAGGGAACCCCATTTGATTGATTATCCGTAACTCGTAATCCAAACGTTTCTCGTAATCTCTGCGCTCGTAGTGTCCATGATCATCAAGGTTATCTATGATTTCCTCCAAGCCCTTTCTGGCTGCGACGGAAAGAAACTCATCCAAGCTAATATTGTCAGGGGTTGGATAATGAGGCAGATAATATTCATCCAAAGTGATTCTGAGGTTACAACGTTTAGCTATCTCCACCGAATTACTTATCGCCTTAGGAACATCTTCGAACAAGCGCTTCATTTCCAAAGGAGTTTTTAGATATTGTTCCTCGGAATAGAGTTTTTCTCTTCTTGGATCATCAAGAGTCCTACCATCATTGATACAAACTCTCGCTTCGTGTGCCTCAAAATCGATTTTTTCCTCAAAACACACGTCATTTGTCGCAACTACTCCAAGACTAAATTCTTGGCTTAACTTTAGTAGTGTGGTCGTAAACGCTTCTTCGCTAGATCTACCTGCTCGTGTTATTTCCAAAAAATATCGGTCTTGTAGTTTTCCTCTCCATTTTCTTATAGTTTCTTTAACAGACTTCAAGTCACCTTTCACAAAAAGATCCCACAAATGCCCTCTTACTCCCCCGGACAGTACTATCAAGTCGTCGCTCTCGGAGAGAAGGTCATTCTCTGCAACCACTCCTCGTCGAGAAGAACCCGTGTAAGCCTTTGACACAAGCTTTATCAGCCGCAAATATCCCGCTTTATTCATTGCCAGCAAAACAACTCGGCCTTCTATAGGTTCCCCAGTGACTTCAGACTCGACAATCAGCTCCACACCCGCTATTGGTTTGACACCTTGTGCAATCGCATTATCATAAAACTTAACAAAGGCAAACAGATTAGATTTGTCTGTTACCGCGAGGGCTGCTAGCTCCCTTTCTTGAGCTAATTGATTTATCGATTTCATTGTCAACAAACCATCAGAGACGGAGTATTCGCTGTGTACATGCAAATGCACAAATTCAGTCATTGCAATTTATTCTCATATTCACGCTGCCATCAAACCTAATCTAACGAAATCAGTTATAAGCTTTTTATATTCCAATTCTTAACAGGAGCAAAGCTCTTTCTATGGAGCTTACAAGGACCTGCTAACTGCAACTGTTTTGCGTGATCTTTCGTCGGATAACCTTTATGTTTCTCAAACCCATAAGCAGGGTAACCAGTAGCAAAACTTTTCATCAAATCATCCCTAAAGACTTTGGCTAAAATGGAAGCGGCGCCAATAGCCATTATTTTTTGGTCCCCCTTGATGATCGACTCAGCTTTCTCCGAAAACTCGGGGACTTTATTACCATCAACTAGTATAAGCGATGGCCGACAAGACAAATCGCTCACCGCACGTTGCATTGCCAAGTGACTCGCATTCAAAATATTTATTCGATCGATCTCTTCAATACTCGCCTGACCAATAGCCCAATCAAAAGCAAACTTTTTGATCTCCTCAGAAAGAATTTTTCTTTTTTTTTCAGAAATTTTCTTTGAGTCAGTTACCCCTTCAACAGGGGAATTTGGATCTAATATTACGGCTGCAGCAATCACTGGTCCTGCAAGCGCACCAATGCCCACTTCATCGACGCCTGCAACCAGGTGTGTTTGTTTCTTCACGAACTTCTGCGAAACATCTTGCCCGACCAACCAAAGGCCTTATTTTCTTTTATTCAGCAACGAATAAAAAGCTTCGGCTGCTCGATAATTAGCATTTTGACGTAACAAGTCATTTATCATTTCATAACTCTTAAGATAGGCGGGATCATGCTCAAATCTTTTTAATTCACTGCAGACTGAATTCGCTAAATTCTTTGATGACGCATCATCTTGAATAAACTCAGGAACTAAACTTTTACCCGCGATTATATTCGGTAACGCAAAATGATCAGTTTTTACCAACAATCGCAAAAACTGGTAGGTTAGTTTCCCTATCTTATAGGCTACCACCATAGGCTTCTTCATCAACGCGGCTTCTAATGTAACGGTCCCAGCCTTAGTCAATGCCACATCACAAGCGATGAGAGCTGCCCTAGCATCACCAACATAAGTCATCACTTCTAACGATTTTTCTTTCGCAATCCGAACCAACACCTGGGCTCTTAACCCCTCATTCATGCAAGGTATAACAAATATTGCGTTAGGGTAGCTACCTTTTATTATCCTTGCCGCATCTAAAAAGGTAATCAGCATATGGGATATTTCACTCTTTCGACTACCTGGTAGCAGAGCGATAACTGTACTTCCTGCCCGCAAGCCGAGTTTTGCCCGACTTTCTTCCTTTTTCAAAGCCGAGCTGTCACCAGAGGATATTTCGTCAGCTAAAGGATGTCCTACAAATCGAGCCTCCACACCCACCTTTTCATAGTACTTAGGCTCAAACGGAAATAAGCACAATAATAGATCAGTAGATTTCGCAATTTTATTTACCCGGCCAGGCCTCCATGCATACACAGAAGGACTAACATAGTGAGCAGTCGGTATTTGACTTTTTTTCAATCTCCTCTCAATTAGAAAATTCAGCACATTGAAATCGACTCCGATAAACGCATCGATTTTTCTCCTACGAAACTCGATAACCAATTCTCTAAATAAAGAGATAAAGTAAGGAAGTCGTAAAATCGGTTCTCGAAAGCCATTAACTGATAAGTTTTCGATTCGCTCCAATGGCTCAAGCCCCAACTCCAGCATTTTAGGGCCGCCAACACCTATGAAACTAAATTCAACATCTGGGTGCAGTGATTTCAGACCTTCGATGAGTCCAGCGCCCAACGAATCACCAGACAACTCTCCCGCCAATAAACCAATCGTATAGTGCTTTGGCACTTGAATAATTCCTGAATAAAACCTAGGTGCCTTGTTAAAACCTAGGAGTCTGAAGAGGAGTACCCTCTTCCTCGAATTATACCAACACTGGAGGATTCCAATGACTGAGCAAAAATATCCACTTCGGGAAATTCCAATCTAAGATTAGCAATACTCTCTATGGCCTCCCCGAGTCGCAAACCTTTTCTATACACGGATTTATGTGCTTCTTTTATGGCGGCTCGAGTCTTGCTGTCATACTCTCGCCTTTTCATCCCTTCTATGTTTAAACCCACTGCATACGCTGGGTTACCCGCAACGGTCATATAGGCGGGCACGTCTTTAAGCACCAAACTCATTGCCGCTATGTGACTATAAGCCCCCACCTTCCTAAATGGCGGTACACCCGAATAACCGCCAAAATTAGCATGATCTCCAACCTCTACATGTCCAGATAAAGAAGCGTTGTTCGCCATAATAACATTATCGCCAACGACGCAATCATGGCCTATATGAACGTAGGCCATCAAAAGACAATTCTTACCTATACAGGTAGCTCCGATCCCACCATCGTCCATACCACGGTGAATAGTGACACCTTCTCTTATAATAGTACCTTCTCCTATTTCGAGAATCGTTTTTTCGCCGCTATACGCAAGCGCTGGCGTGTCATCTCCAACGGTAGCAAACTGGAATATTCTCACTCCAGCACCAATATTAGCTGGACCTTTTAATACGACATGAGAATTTATAACGGCCCCATCACCTATAACAACTTCTGGCCCTATAATGCTCCAAGGGCCTACTGAAACATTTTCGCCAAGCTTTGCAGTGGGATCGATTATGGCTCTGCCATCAATCATAAATCTTGCTCAAAAACGGTGATTTTCGCCGAGCATGCCACTTCTTCATCAACGGATGCCTCAACATCGAACTTAACCATACGCGATCTTTGCGCACCGATCGTAGAAATAATGTCAAGGCGATCCCCAGGGACGACCGGACGTTTAAACCGGGCTTTCTCGATCCCGCCGAATAAATAATTCTTGCCATCTGAGGGTCGAGTCCCTCGTGTCTCAAAAGCCAAAATTCCTGATAATTGGGCAGCGGCCTCTAGTATCAGCACTCCCGGCATAATGGGCTGTCCTGGGAAGTGACCATTAAACATATCCTCGTTAACAGTGACATTCTTGTATCCCGACACTCTTTCTCCAGACACTAATTCGGTGACTCGATCGATCAACAAAAATGGGTATCTATGTGGTAGAAACTCGAAAATTTCATTGATTAATTTGATATTTATATCGTTGCGGGTCATTTATCTTCGAGTTGTTTTACTCTCTTAAACAGAGCATCCAAATCCTTATATCTTGTCGAATTACGCAACCACCTCTTGTGTTCCATATATGGAGCCACACCCGAATAAATTCCAGGCAAATCAATCGATCTCGTAATAGTGGCTTTAGCGCTTACCATGACGCCATCACATAGCTGTATAGGAGAACCTCCACCGATACCAACTCCACCAGCTAAAATACAATTTTTGCCGATAGTTGTACTGCCCACGATCCCAACTTGACCGCAAATAATGCTGTTATCGCCAATAATACAGTTATGACCAATCTGAACCTGATTATCTATCTTTACGCCATTTCCAATAATCGTATTTTCGATAGTGCCACAATCAATACATGAACAAGCACCGACCGAAACATCATTTCCGATTTGTACTCCACCCACTTGGGCGACGGCCTCACTTGCGGACCCTTCAGCAGGCTCAAAACCAAAGCCATCGGAACCAATGACCGAGTTACTATGAATAGTTGTCCTTTCGCCAATCATTACGTCATCATAAATAGTAACGTTTGGCATAACTACCGTACCCTTTCCCACACTGACTCGGTCGCCCAGGACTGAATTTGAGTGAATTTCGACTTCTGGACCAATCACTACATCTAGCCCTACCACAACATTAGCGCCGATATACACATCGGCCCCAATTTGAGCATCTTGTGAAATCACAGCGCTCGCATGAACATGGTTTTTGGGAATAATTTTAGGCTTAACGAATAATTGAGAGGCTTTAGCAAAAGCCTGCTTAGGGTTTTCCACTACTAAAGCGTTTGTGGGGCAGCAATCCAATTCTTTTCTTTCAAGAATCACAGCGGAAGCTTTCGTATTTGATAGATATTTTTTGTAAGCACTATTAGATAAGTGAGTTAAGTCTCCCTCAACTGCATTACCAATAGTGCCAAGAGAAGCAAGAACCACGCTAGGATCGCCCACAATTTCCGCCCCGATAAGCTGAGCAATATCACCTAACGAAATTGAAGGATTAGTCAAAAATCTCTCTTATGAAATTATTCTGTTTGTTCGTTTAGCTTTTCGGTCACCCGTTTTGTTATATCGTGCTTAGTATTCGCGTATTGAAGCGCGGTGGGCGCAAGAATAAAGTCTATCTGATCTACTTGAATAATGTCTTTTAGCACTTTATCAAAACGAGGCGCAACCGCTTGTACAATCTCTTGTCGCCTATCTTGAACTTCCTTTTGTAATTTTTGTTGACGAAACTGGATATCTATCTGAGCATCTTCAATGTCTTTGGCAATCTTGCGCTTTTCAGTAGCGCTCATCACCTCGCCGTCAGTCTTCAACTTATTCTGCTGATCCTGCATTGTTTGCGCCATATCTCGAAGCTCATTGGCCTCCTCCTCCATTTCGGCATTAGCCGCTTCCACCAATGTCTTAGCTTCATCACTTTCTAAAATAGCCCTTACGGAATCCAAGACAACAATGTTCATCTCCGCGAACACATTCACAGACCAAAATCCAAAAAGCACCAACAAAACCTGTAAATTTCTTCTCATCATCGGTTTTCCTTAAACCTGTTAAACAATAAGCCCCACTCAGGAAGCGACTATCACAACGATTCTACATGACTCAGAAAGTCTTACCTAGCTCGAACTGAAAAGCCTCTGTCTCATCATAATCCTTCGTATTAAGCGCTTTTACGAGCGCAAAAGACATAGGCCCCATACCGGTCAACCAGGTAACCGCAAATCCCGTCGAGTAACGCATCTCGTCAAGTTCGAACCCAAAACAATTTACGCTTATTTCCGGACACCGAGAATTGAACACATTACCTACGTCAAGGAACAAGCTCGGCCTAAATTGACGACTGTCCTCGACAAAAGGTAAGGGAAAGATCAATTCAGCACTCGCCTCAATCTGCACATTTCCACCAAAAGGATCACCACAAGGATCTCTCCAACAAATCGGATTGCCTTCCATATCTAGTGGGGGAGTCGTTCGAGGACCGAGCGTATGGTTCTCAAACCCGCGGATCGACCCAAACCCGCCCGCAAAAAAGTGTTCGTAAAACGGCAACGCAGTCGTGTCTCCATAGGAGTCCCCATAACCTAGCTCCGTCCGAAGCCGCAAAGTCCAGCTATTTGTAATCGGAAAATAGGTCTCGCCTGCAATGCTGATTTTGTAAAATTCTAATCCACTACCGGGAACCGCAGTCTCTAAAGTGACCGAACTTGAGGTTCCTCGATCCGCAAACATTCCGCGGTTAAGCGTTGATTTCTGCCAGGAAAGATTTAATTTAAAATTCAGAGAATCTCGTCCGTTGTCCTCAATAAACTCGGAAATCTCCAGTGCTGAATAATAACCTGTGCTCAATTCAGTGAGCTCGGCTTGTAATCCAAAATTAATCCTTTGAGTCTCATCAATCGGAAACCCAAAATTGACGCCAAGGCCTCCCGAATCGGTCTCAAAACGAGCCAGGTTAGCTTGGTGATAATCTACCGTTCGAACGAACACATTAAATCCTCTACTGATGTTGTCCATCGTGAAATAGGGATCAAAGTAATTAAAACTGATTTGCTTTTGGTACTTCGAAAGACTCAAGCCCAGGCCCAAACTATTACCGCTGCCCATCATATTCGACTGATTATAATTGGCCCCGACAATCAACCCATAACCTTGAGAATACCCCAAAGTCGCTGAAATGCTTCCAGAGGGTTGCTCCTCCAAAGCAAAATTGACATCTATTTGATCATCTTTACCAGAAACCTGAGGGGTCTCCACATCTACCCCTTTGAAATAGCCTAAGCGCTCCAGTCTAACCTTAGACAGATCAATTTGAGCAGTGGACGCCCAACCACCCTCAATCTGCCTCATCTCCCGGCGCATTACCTCATCCTGCGTCATACTATTCCCGGAGAAATTGATACGCCTCACATAAGCGCGTTTTCCAGAAGTGACAAAAAATTCAACATCTACGGTCCCGTCATCATTAAGCTTCGGCACGCCGCTAGCGGTGGCAAACGTAAATCCACTATTTCCTAATGTGCCTGTAATCCTTTCTTCTGTCGCTGTAATCAAAGCTTGAGAAAACATCTGACCAGGTTTGACTATGATCAGCCCTTCGATAGGCTCGGCTCCCACGTCCCCCATGTCTCCAACCAACTTAACATCATTAACCTGATATACGGCCCCCTCTTCGATGGCGATCGTGATATATACTTGTTGCTTATCAGGCGTAACACTGACTTGAGTGGACTGGATCTTAAACTCAGCATACCCGCGATCCTTGTAGAAGGCCTCTAGCGTTTCGAGATCTCCGGAAAGTTTTTCTCGCGAATATTTGTCATCATTTTTATAAAAAGACAAAAGGCTCGGATGCTGAAGTTCCAATTGCGCCAACAGCCAATCTCGATCAAAAGACTTTGCGCCAACCAGATTGATATGACGAATACCAGAATTCTTTCCTTCCTCAATGTTAATCGCAATGCTGACGCGATTCCTAGGAAGCTCTTCAATTTCCGTCTCGATACTTGCTCCATATCGCCCTTGCGATACGTACTGCCGTTCCAATTCAAGGCTGACCCTTTCAAGAGTCGACTGCTTGAAAATCTCTCCTTCACTAAGGCCTTGCTCACTTAAACCCTCCAATAAAGAATCGGTTTTTATGGCCTTATTACCCTCGATCTCGATTGACTCAATAGCGGGCCTTTCAGCCAGGTTAATAATCAAAACATCATCATCTCTGGCTATTCGAATATCATCAAAGTACCCCGAGGCAAACAACGCACGAGTAACCTCTCTGGTCTTCAACATATCCATTGTCTCGCCGACACTGACGGGCAATAGATTAAACACCGTTCCCGCTGACACTCGCTGGATGCCCTGCAGCCGAATATCCCCAACCACAAAGCCGGGCGAATCTTGAGAGAAACCAAAGGTCGAAAAAACAAGAAACGCAGCAAAGACGATACTTCTCGAAATTTTCATAAGACTCCTCAACTTTTCTTGACCGACATTAAAAAATTCTCAATAAATCGTTGTAAGTGACGAAGACGAAGAGGCCTCCGATCAAAAGGACCCCGAACTGAAACCCCATAACTTGAACGTTTTCTGGGATCGGCTTACCCATAATCAACTCAATGAGGTTCAACAACACCATACCACCATCTAACATTGGAATCGGCATCAAGTTAATGATACCCAACGACAAGCTCATCAAAGCTAACACCGTCAAAAATTGGATCATACCAGTCTGAACAACCTCACCGGCAACCTTCGCGATGCCTATTGGGCCCATCAAAGTGCCTGCAGATAATTCTCCAAAAATCATTTTTTTGAAAAAGGAAAGCGTCATCATCGTCATATCCCATGTCTTCACAAAGCCTTCTGCTATCGCCAACCCCAAATCATTCTCTACGAACTCCACTTTAGGGCCTACCCCTAAATATCCGATCGTCAATTCATCCGTTACATATTTAGAACCAATACTAGCCATAACGAAGACCACTCGACCCTTTCGAAGTACTTCAATCTCTACCGATACACCTGGAGAAGCTTCGATCAACTTAACCAAATCACCCCAATACTCAACCGGAGTTCCATTTAGTTTAGTCACCAGGTCACCCTCAACAAGTCCCGCCCGGGAGGCAGGTGATCCAACTACAATCTTGCCCAGCAACGGAAAAACACCAGGCCTGACTCCTAAACTAGCCAAAAGATCAGGCTCCGACTCATCCCTGTGCCAATTCAAGATAGGTACATCAACCGAGTGAAGCAATTCCCTCTCCACATCTCGTAAAATAAATCGAATAACACCGCTATCTCCCAACCGATCGGCAAGAGCCAGCTGTATACCACTCCAGGTTTTTGTTTCTACCTCGTCAACCTTAGAAATCTCATAGAGCCCTCCGCCGATTTGCTCATACAAATGTTGGTCCGGCGTATCAAGCCTGAAAACTGGCGCAGGCTCATAGGAGCCAGAAAAAGAAATAATCGCAAAAACCAAAATAGAGAGCACAAAGTTTGCGCCAGGCCCCGCAACGGCAATGAAAATTCTTTGCCAACCTGACAGATCCAAAAAAGAACGTCGCGACCCTTCGCACATATCGTCCAAAGGTGCTCCCGATTCAGACTCGTCTTCGCCAAGCAATTTAACGTAACCACCCAACGGGATAATTGAGAGCGTGAATTGAGTGCCGTGTTTGTCTTCGAAGCCAATGACCGCCTTGCCGAAGCCAACCGAAAAGCGCAAAACGTGGACCCCAACCAACCTCGCTGCCAGATAGTGCCCTAGCTCGTGCACCGTCACGACTATACCCAACAGTAAAACAAACCCTAAAGGATAATAAAGAAAATCCATGCGCTAACTGCTAATGCTTGACAAAAATATTGGCACCAAACTAATCATTGCTATAACGCATCCTCATTAGGTTAATTACCATTTAGCAAAAAAACCGCGCCCACGGTCATAACAGGTATCACAGAATCGATACGGTCTAAAAGACCACCATGTCCTGGTAACATTGCACCGGAATCTTTTTTTCCATAAATTCTTTTCAAAACACTTTCAATCAAATCGCCTACAACACAAAAAAAGATAAGCGGCAATAACATGTAATATCCGAGCTTACTTGCCGGTACAAAAAGGTAACTCAATAAAACACATATTAGGACCGAAAACACCAACCCTCCCACTAGTCCTTCTAGCGTCTTTCCGGGGCTAACTCGTATAGCTAGAGGATGCTTACCGTATTTACGACCCAAAAAATAACCCCCGGCATCTACCGACGTGGTTAAAACAAATAACCAAAAAAGCCAAAATACACCATCATCCACGCCTCGAATTATTACGACGGAGTAAGCAGATCCTGCCAACAATACAGTCCCTGATAGCCCAGCGAACACCCCATTTTTCAGCCAAGAACTGCCACTCGGATAATATACAATCACAAAAAAGGAGAGTATCCAAAGTGCCATGCCCAGATATATGAGTGGGATGAAATCGTAACCCGTTACAAAAAAACCAAAAAAAATGAGAAAGTAACCGACCACAAATACAATACGAACAACAAAACGCTCGGCGCCAACAATAGAATACAATTCCAAACAAGCTAAGCCGGTTACTAAAAAAATGAACGCCGCAAACCAAACATCAGATAAAAACAGAATTGCAGAACTGATTCCAACTGCCAAAAATAAAGCGGTTATTACTCTAGTAATCAGCATTAATTAGCAAAGAACAAATTCTTGGTTAACTGGGAAATCAGATTTGCATGAGGTCGGTTTCTTTTGTTGCCAAAAGCTCATCTACTTCCGCTATTCTGGAATCAGTGATACCTTGAACCTTTTCCTCTCCGCGACGACCCTCATCTTCAGCAACCATTTTCTCCTTCACCAACTCCTTACAGTCCCCAATCCCATCGCGCCGAATATTCCGAATGGCGATACGAGCATTTTCAGCCTCACTTTTTGCAATCTTGGCTAGGTCTCTGCGGTTTTCTTCTGTCAATGGGGGTAAGGGAATTCTGATGATGTCCCCTGAAGTAACTGGTGTAATTCCTAGGTCACTCTTCAATATTTCCTTTTCAATATCTGGAATAATTGACTTCTCCCAGGGAGACACGACTAGTGTTCTCGCATCTTCAACTGAAATACTGGAAACCTGAGACAGCGGGGTATCAACATCATAATAATTCACGGTAACGCCATCCAATAAGTTCGGATTAGCTCTGCCCGTTCGTATTCTGGCAAAAGCTTGCTGCAACGAACTAAGAGTCTTACCCATTCTCTCGTCAGCATCGCTGATAATTTCGTCTAACATCTACTCTCCTTCACAAAGCCCTGTGAAATAATCAAGCATTATAGAGTATTAATTAACCATTGAACCGATTGATTCTCCGCTCGCCGCGCGCAATAAGCTATCTTCCTCATCGATATCGCAAACCAAGATAGGCATCTTGTGATCGCGACAAAGCAACACAGCTGTCATATCCATAACACCAAGGTTTTTATCGATAACCTCTTGAAAAGAAAGAGTATCAAATCGTTTTGCGGTCGCATCGAGTTTAGGATCCGCTGAATAAATACCATCAACATTGGTCGCCTTAATGACCACATCACAATCAAGCTCTATACCTCTCAAACAGGCTGCCGTATCAGTGGTAAAAAAAGGATTTCCAATTCCACCCGAAAACAAACCCACCTTGCCACTAGCAAAACAATCTAACGCATCGCTTCTATGATAAGACCTTGTGATTCCCGGAATACCCGTGGCAGAAAAAACCTGGTGGGGCACATCATTTCGACTCAAATGAGAAGAAAAAGCCAGGGCATTCATTACCGTAGCCAGCATACCCATTTGATCACCAACAACACGGTCACTCCCTAACTCTGCAAAACCTTTACCACGAACCAAGTTGCCACCACCGAGCACTAAGCCTACTTCATGACCCGCTTCGATCACCTTAAAGATCTCCAGCGATAGTTTATTAAGAACTTCATGGTCAAAACCAAAACCTTCCGACCCACCGAGAGCTTCGCCGCTTAGTTTTAGCAGCAATCGAGACAAAGTTATTGAGATTCCTTGAGTTGAGCAGCAACTTCCGCTGCAAAATCTTCCTCTTCAATCTCGATACCTTCTCCCACTTCGAGCCGGCAAAAAGAAATCACTTCGCTATTAGCACTACTAAGTAAATCTCCTACTTTCCTATCCGGTTCTTTTACAAAAGGTTGGTCAACCAAACTAACCTCACTCAAAAACTTCTTTATCCGACCTTCAACCATTTTTTCTACAATGTCTGCTGGTTTACCACTCTCCTGAGCCTGAGAAGTATATATCTCTCTTTCTTTTTCAATAGTTTCTTCGGAAATCTCCTCCGATCGAATAACCATCGGATTAATCGCCGTTATATGCATAGCCACATCCCGGCCCAACTCAGCATCCTTGGTATTCATCACGACGAGCGAACCTTTCAGGTTGTCGGTGTGCAAATATGAGGCAACACAACCACCCTCAGGAGCAACAATCAGCTCGCCCCTTCTGATCGAAATATTTTCTCCAATCTCCTGGACCAGCGTTTCTCGTTAGTTATCCAATCCGGACCCCATCAGCGCTTTTAAGTCACCATCCTGAGAATCAAAAATCGCGTTTGCGACCTTCTTAACAAACGCGATGAATTTCTCATTTTTCGCTGCAAAGTCAGTCTCGATATTGATTTCGACTATCGCCGCTTTGCCAGCATCTTCAGCAACTTTTAGGCCCAACAAGCCATTTGCCGTCGTTCGCCCTGATTTTTTGGCTGCTTTAAGCACGCTTTTCTTTCGGAGCTCTTCAATGGCCAGTTCCATATCGCCATCTGCCTCTACCAACGCTTTTTTACAATCCATCATGCCCAGCCCTGTTCTTTCTCTGAGCTCTTTAACCATTGCTGCTGTTATTACCAACTCGTCACTCCTTTTCTACGTCACTTTCAGCGGCTTTGCTTTTTTTATCGGAAGTTTCTTCTGAAGCGTCTCCGCCACCTTCTTCGGCTTCCGCAGCTTTTAATCTCTCGTCTTCCAACCGGTCTTCCTCAGAAAATACTTTTTCAACACTCGCAGCTACTGCCTCAGATATCTCGGCATGTGGGGCTTCTCTTTGTTCTTCCACCTCAACAAACTCATCGGGATCAACAATTAAAGAGGCACTTTCTTTACCTTCAAGAACAGCATCAGCAACGGCGGTCACATATAGTCTAATCGCACGAAAAGAATCGTCATTACCCGGAATAATAAAATCAACTCCATCCGGATCACTATTAGTATCAACTATGCCAAATACAGGAACCCCCAACTTGTTAGCCTCGTTGATCGCAATTCTTTCATATTGAACATCTACAACAAAAAGAGCATCCGGCAGACCGCCCATCTCCTTAATACCGCCCAAGCTTGCGGTCAATTTGTCCATCATACGGGTTCTTTGAAGCGCTTCTTTTTTTGTCAGCAGTTCAAAAGTCCCATCTTCACTCTGTTTTTCCAGCTCTTCTAGCCGCTTAATAGATTGGCGAATGGTCTTATAATTGGTCAGCATACCGCCTAACCACCGTTGATCCACATAGGGCATTCCTGCCCGCACGCCCTGCTCGGCTATCACCTTTGCAGCAGACCTTTTAGTCCCCACAAATAATATTTTTTGCCCCTTTGCAGCCAGGCTTTTGATTTCGGCCAAAGTCTCATTAAAGGCCGGCAAAGTCTTTTCCAGATTAACAATATGAATTTTGTTTCTAGCCCCAAAAATATAGGGTGCCATCTTGGGGTTCCAAAATCTTGTTTGATGGCCAAAGTGCACGCCAGCCGCCATCATGTCTCGCATCGTCACGCTCATAATATCCTCCGGGTTAACATTATTTCGCTGATCGCGGAGCTCAAACCACAAAGTATGGCACCCGTTGGCTCGTTAAAGACCAGTTACTTTTTTACTTAATCACTCTTTTCATTGCTAAAGAGCGGCGCGATGTATACCATATTTCCTTCTACTAAAGAAGCAGGTTTTAAATGGTCTCCAGAATGACAACGGACGAAGACGTCGAAAAAATGCGTATTGCCGGACGTTTAGCAGCTTCCGTTCTTGAAATGATCGAAGAACACATTGTTCCGGGAATCTCTACAGAGAAGCTCAATGGAATCTGTCATAATTTTATCGTAGACGATATCGACTGCATACCAGCACCATTAAATTATGGTGGCGGTCCTAACCAGATTCCCTTTCCAAAATCAATTTGCACGTCCGTCAATCAAGTGGTTTGCCATGGTATCCCTAGCGAATCCAAAATACTCAAATCCGGCGATACAGTTAATATCGATATAACGGTGATCAAAGACGGTTTTTTTGGAGACACGAGCAAAATGTTTTTCGTCGGCGAACCAAGCATACTCACGAAACGACTCGTTAAAATCACACAGGAATGTCTGTACAAAGGGATCGAACAAGTCAAAGAAGGCGCCACGCTCGGCGACATTGGTGAAGCGATACAAAAACATGCGGAAAATAACCGATTTTCAGTCGTCAGGGAGTTTTGCGGCCATGGTATCGGGAAAATCTTTCATGATAGCCCTCAAGTATTGCATTATGGGAAATCCGGCACAGGAATGCGAATAGAAGAAGGGATGACCTTTACAATAGAGCCCATGATCAATGCCGGGAAAAGAAACATTAAGATCCTAAAGGATAACTGGACAGTGGTAACCAAAGATCACAAAATCTCAGCCCAATGGGAACACACGCTTATGGCTACAAAAGAAGGCTGCGAGATACTAACGCTCAGAAAAGAAGAATCCCTGTAAAGACGTGCCTAAGGTGACAAAAAAACACAATAGTTTCCGAATAAGACTCGACGAAATCCGAAAGCTGGTCGAAAAAAAATATTGGTCAAACGATCCCATAGAGCGGCTTCTTGATGAGTACCGCCAGGGAATCGATAACATTCTTTCTGATATATGGGATCGACACCTATCATCATCCAGTCTGTCTGCACTATATGCAGTCGGAGGGTATGGTCGCGGAGAGCTGCATCCGTATTCCGATATTGACTTACTGGTCGTTTCAGAAAACCTCGATGATGAAGAGAATCAAATCGAAAATTTTCTCCGGGATGTTTTCGATCTGAACTTAGAAGTGGGTCACGGTGTCCGAGATCTAAAGGCTTGTAGGGAAGAAGCCGAAAAAGATATCACAGTTGCAACCTCTATGTATGAAAGGCGCTTTATTACTGGCAACGAGCAAATCTCTGAAACGATCGACTTAGCGTTGAGCGACATCGGAAAATGGTCGGACAAAAATTTTTTTGAGGCCAAACTAGAGGAGCAGAAGACAAGACACGGACATTACGATAATAGCG
>CAZYHH010000038.1:0-15180 GCA_964647295.1 uncultured Pseudomonadales bacterium | reverse complement strand
AGGGTGTTATCTAACAGTCCAAGCTCTTCAAGTGTTTGGACGACCCTTCCCACACTATCATCTAGTGAGGCGATCATGGAGGCGTAGATTCGTGATCTTTGGTCCTTGATATGCGAATAACGCCTAGTGTATTTGTCGGTTGCCTGCAGCGGAGTGTGAGGGGTTATGTGACTGAGAAAAAGGAAAAAAGGGTTGCCCTGTTTGCGATGTATAAAGTCTAAAGCTTCATTGGCGAACACGTCGGTGATGTAGTCTTTGATTTCGACTTCTTCGAAATTACGGTAAATCGAGTTGGGCCGTTTTGTTGGCGCTGCTTGCTCAAGTCTAGAATTTGCCGAGATATAGGAAGTCCCAGGCAGAGATGAGTCGATGTAGGTGGTGCCTCCATCCAGCACCCCAAAATACTCTTTGAATCCTCGGTTACTTGGATGGTGCTTGGCTTGATGACCAAGGTGCCACTTGCCGATTAATCCAGTTTCATAGCCTAATGCCAAAAGTGTGTCGGCAATGGTATTGACTTCGACACTCATTCCATACTCTTTGTCTCTCCTTGCGGCATTAAATTCCCAGCCGTGTCGTTGTTGATAGAGACCGGTGATTAATCCTGCTCTGGAGGGTGAGCAAACTGGGTGAGTCACATACGCCTGCGTGAACTTGACGCCATCTTGGGCTAGCGCATCGATGTTTGGTGTTCGAATTGGTCCCTCACGGTAGACTCCGACATCTCCAATGCCCAAATCGTCTGCCAGGATAAACACAATGTTAGGTCTTCCTGCTCCCTGGTCGCTATTGATGTCGGGTTGTTGACAGCCATACGCAGAGAAAACCAGGCAGACGACAAAAATATAAGCGCAAGTTATTCTCATACGATCGCTCGATGTCGTTGAAAGTCCATCATTGGTTATCTTGAAAATTTCGAAATTCGTCAATGCATAAGTCCGGCCTTTGCAGTACGGATCCGTGGCCTACATTCTTGAGGATTTTGAGCGAAGCACTTGCCAGTGTATCGCTAATTTCGCGACTAGAGACTAGATTGGGATCGTGGTCGCCCGTGACTAGCAGAAGCGGCATTGACAGGTTATTGATGGCAGACTTCAAGTCGAAGCGTGCCGCTGCTCCTAGTGCTTGAACAACAAGATCTGGATCCGGGTTTGTGTTGTAGCCAGCTGGTTTTTCGAATTTTGGAATGCCGCTCGCGATTTGTTTATCAAGGGCAGCTTTTGCTCTTTTGCGCTGGGCATCAGGATCTGCCCTGGCGATGCTCGCATCGTTTAGCACGGCGTTGGTTATTCGGTCGACGTTTTGAGAGCAATAGGCGATCGCTGCCCTAGAGCCCCAGGCCATAGACCAGACGATCACTTTATCGATATTTAGGTGGTCCAGTATGAGGTTGGCATCGCCGCAGTATTGGTCTAGAGAAAATAAAGGGTCCTCCCCCGCTTTGCAGGTGCTCTTGCCGGTTCCTCGTATATCAAAGCGAATGAACCGATATTCGTGCTGTAATTGCTCTATCACTTGGTCCCACATACGCAACGTGCACTGCGCGCCATTCCATAAAAGAACAGCACGCGCGCTTTTGGGTCCGTCGTCCTCGTAGTTTAGTATTGCTCCGTTTGTCTCTATCTTCATTTCTTCGTCTACTTTTAGTCTTTATCTTATTGCCCAAGAGAGGAATGTCGATTCACCGAAAGTTGGGATTGCAGCCCCTTCTAGCAGGGTCACGAATTTCTGTAGGCTTTTCAACTAGTTTTACTCTGAAGATTATTAGCCAAAGCATGAAATCAGTTTAAGATAGTGCTCTGGGAAGGATGTATCTTGTTTATTTGGGGGAAACACATTGAAAGCTTGGCGGATTAATGAGTTAGGGGATCCATGGCAACAACTTGTCGTTGAGGACATGGACTCACCCTCTGTGCGCAAGGGCCAGGTGCTGATTCAAGTTGAAGCGACCGACCTGAATTTTGCAGATATCCTGCAGTGCCAGGGAAGATACCAGGTAAAGCTCGAACCGCCATTTTCGCCCGGCATGAACTCTGCCGGAAGGATTTTGGCAGTAGGAGAAGGCGTCGAGTTGGAGGTCGGTCAGCGTGTTGTCGGGCCCACAATGGGCGGTTTTGGCGGTTATGCGTCAGAATCTGTATTGCTTGCTGAGCAGTGTCAGATTTTACCAGGTTCCGTAGACAGCAAGGTCGCTTCAGCCATTCACGTGACCTATGGCACTGCTTGGTTCGCGCTGCACCAACGGGGAAATCTGCAATCTGGTGAGACTATCTTGGTACTAGCGGGAGCCGGGGGAGTAGGATCCGCGGCAATTGAACTGGCCAAGGCTAAAGGGTGTTGGGTAGTTGCGGCGGCGGGTGGAGCTGATAAAACAAATTTATGCAAAAAGCTTGGTGCAGATGAGGTTGTGGATTACTTGAAAGAGGACCTTTATGACCAAGTGATGGGATTGACTAGCGGAAGAGGTGTGGACGTTGTCTACGATCCGGTTGGTGGCGATTTTTTCGATATTTCAAGGAGATTGGTTGCTTGGGAGGGAAGGTTGTTAGTCATTGGGTTTGCCAGTGATCGTATTCCAGAAGTACCGGCTAACCACATTCTGATGAAAAACTATTCGGTGGTCGGAGTACACATGGGCGCCTACCGACAAAAAGATCCCAGGCCTTTTGATCGCTGCTATTCGGAGCTCTACCAAATGCTGGAGGAAGGCAGCATTGATCCTTGGATAGATTCGATAATTGGGTTTGATGAATTACCAGACGCTCTCTTAAGTCTATCTAATCGAGAAACCAAGGGTCGATTGGTGTTCACTCCATGAGGTTTTATTTGAGAAACAAAAAGAGGGTGATTCTTCCGAGTTATAAAATGTTGTTAATTTTTGCCTTTCGTTGTAATTAGAAATCGATAGATAAACCTGAAAAGGGATGTTACTAAACATCTAAGATATCAACTGGTGGTGAATCGTATGACAAATAATCAGTGGGTTTTGGCAAGAAAGCCACCGGACGGGCTGCCGCAAGAAGAGGATTTCAAGTGGCAGACTGCCGATTTACCAGAAGTTTCAGCAGGGCAGATTCTTACCAAATCAATCTACTTATCGCTCGACCCTTATCAGTGGGGCAGGCGGCGAAGTGGCGTAGAGGTTCCGGGAGATGTTTGCCACGGAAGAACAGTTTCGCAAGTCGTGCAAAGCCAACTGGAGGGGTTTGAAGAGGGAGATTTTGTATTTAACACCAACGGATGGCAAAGCTTTGGGTTAACCGGGGAAGGAATAAGCCACTTCGGTTATATGTTTCCTCGTAAGCTCGATGCGAAGGCGGTTCCCATCTCGACAGCGATTGGAGTAATGGGGATGTTGGGATTGACCGCGTATTCAGGTTTAATGGTGCAGTGTCAACCACAACCCGGCGAAACCGTAATCGTTTCTGCTGCTTCAGGCGGCGTTGGGCAGGTCGCGTGCCAGCTGGCCAAGATAGCGGGTTGTAGGGTTATCGGTATTGTGGGTAATTCCCAAAAATTGGAATTTTTGACTGATGTGGTTGGGGTCGATCATTGTGTTTCTCATCTGAGTGAGGATTTTGAGGAAGAATTACAAGCGTTGTGTCCAGATGGATGTGATATTTATTTTGAAAATGTGGGCGGGAAAGTCTATGAAGCAGTTCTGCCTCTGCTGAATGTGGATTCAAGAATCACGGTTTGTGGCATGGTCTCTCAATACGGGAATACCGATGGGAAAGACCCCAGAGAGGTTTGGGACGAACAAGGCGCGCATATTTTTGGTAAACAACAGGTTCAAGTCCACAATCTCTTTGTCGGTAACTTTGTGGAAAGCTATCAGGAAGAATTCTTATCGATTATGGGCGACTACGTCAAAGCGGGACGAGTGGTTTATAAAGAAGATCGCTGGGAAGGTCTCGAGGTAGCACCTGAAGCCTTTGGTGCGATGCTGACTGGGGGGAATTTCGGGAAAACTATTGTTGTGGTTTCAGAAGACAGTAGCTAATAGTTATTAAAATAAAAAAGGCCGTATAAGACGGCCTTTCTGCTCATTTGTAGGATCACCTACGAGAGTTGACCCTCAAAGTTTGCAATAGATATCACTGATCACCTCCTTTTATGTTGTTCGAATGACTAGGATTATGTCTGGAAGTGCGACGAAAGAAAATAAAAAAAATCAGTTATTAGTTTGCTCTTTGAGAATGTCTAGGAGATCCCAGTCTGGGTGTCCTTTTGTTTTTGACCCAATTGGAATCACGACGACTCTTGAAGCGCCTCGATCAAATTGTTGGGCTATGCGCTGGTTGATTGTATCCGCGGTTCCCCAGGCGACGACGGAGTCGATGAGATGGTCACTCCCGCCATTTGAAAAATCTTCGTCTGTAAAACCGAATTCTTTCCATGCGTTATGGTAATAATCGAGACCTATGTAGTAAGCAATCGCTTTACGCGCGACAGTTCTAGCGACGACTTTATCGGGTTCGAGTAAGCAAAATAGCATGGTGTTCAGTTCAGCTTGTTCCCCCAGGATTTTCCGAGCAAAGCCGACATGTTCTGGAGGCATTAGGTAAGTGTTGGCTCCATCGGCCAGCTTCGCTGCAATGGCCAGCATTTTTGGGCCATGTGCCGCGACATAGGTTGGAGCAATGAGTTGGGGTGAGGTTAACTTTACTTCACCCATCGCCGTCAGATAACTACTTAACTTTCCTAGGGGCTTTTGCCATTGATGGCCACGCGCTTTGTTTAGGCTGGCGTTGCTGACGCCTAACCCCAACAAGAAGCGCCCCCCAGAAAGCTCCTGTAGCGAGCTGGATGATGAAATCGTGGCCATGGGATCGCGGGCATAAACGTTCGCGATGCCTGTTGCCAGTTTCAGCGTCTGCGTCTGTGAGAGTAAAAACCCGGCTGTTGCGAAGGGGTCGCGTGTAAACAGTTCCGGTAGCCAAGCGGATTCAAACCCTAATTTTTCTAGGTTTTGGGCGTAATCGCAGAGCTCATCTGCACCCAGTCGATCTGTGTTGAATAAAACGCCTAGGTTCAAAATTTATCCTTTATCAGTAATGTGGTGGATTGTGGTGGCTAAGCACGGCCATCAGCTTG
Organism: uncultured Pseudomonadales bacterium; assembly: GCA_964647295.1. Lineage (GTDB taxonomy): Bacteria > Pseudomonadota > Gammaproteobacteria > Pseudomonadales > Azotimanducaceae > UBA4421. The sequence continues at coordinate 10,083 of CAZYHH010000038.1, read as the reverse complement.
TTCGACGAGCAGTTTCCCATAAGGCATTGCCAGGCGATCCCAGGATAACTGGGCGTGATTACATCCCGCAGAAACGTCCCGAAAGATGCGCTCCAATTCGTTGTGTTGATGCAGTGCGTTCCCGCCTGAAGATTCGAACAGACGACGAGTGGCTGAATTACAGAGTTTGGCTGCAAAGGCTGTATCTCTTAGAATTTTCATATCCGTCTTTGCGTCAGGTTTGGGGTTTTTATCGAGAATTTCTGCGGCCTTTAACACGATTGTTTTGGCCGAATCAACTTCAGCGCTGGCCTCAGCAAGTTTCATGATGCGCGAGTTGAGGTTAGAAAAGGGATCCTTTTCTAAAATGTCTTTTCTTTCTATTAGAAGCTCGGCAAAACGGGTGACAGCGGATTGGGCTCCCCCCAAGACAGGTCCAACAATCACCAGCGTGAGTAAAGCTTTGAGCGGGTTGATGACTATCGAAAAAGGTAGAAGTCGATCGCTGGAGACGACGGTTTTTTCAATTACAACATCCTTTGAGCCAGTTCCCTTGAGCCCCATCACATTCCAGGAATTCTCTAGGATTTGGTATTCAGACTTATGTATAAGCGCTAACACTGGTTCTCTTTTCTCTTCTTTGCACCCAAGCAGCAGCCAGTCGGCATGGTCACAACCAGAATTAAAACCCCAGTGTCCCGAGATGGTTACTTCTTTTGCGTTTGTTTCTACCTGGCTGATTCCGGTTGGATTTAATGAAGCCGAAACGAGCGTCTCTTCACTTTCCCATACCTGGTTTTGTATGGTTTCGGGATATAGTCCGATCAGATAGTTGTGCATACCCCAAACAAAATTACACCAGCCTGTGGACATGCAGCCTTCCGACAAGATACTGCAAACGTCGATGAAGTCTCGGATGGAATGACAGGAGCTCCGCTTTAGCATTTGCGGTAGCTTTGCTTCTTGCATCAATCGGACGACCTCTGGGTGAAGCTGTCCTCGAACCTCGGTTTCTCTTGCAAGTGTTCTAGCAGATTGGGAAATATTTTTGGCAGATGAAGATATAGACATCGTAGGTTCTAGACTTGATGCTCTTCGCGGTAAGCGCGCCATTTTTCAAAGGAACTGCTGATGGACTTGAATCGCTCCTCTATCATTCCTTCCAGTTCGGGATGAGTGAAAATATAGGGCTCATCATTAAGTATGGCATGCAAGACCATGTCGCCGACGATCTTGGGGTCGAGAGCGCCTTGTTTGATGGTTTCCAACATCGTTGCTTCGGTTTCGGTGGTGTTGTTTCTGCCAATAAATTTTGATGTGTCGGTGGAAGCTTCTAATCCACTAGGTCGATTTCTACCCGAATAAAAAATATTTGTATCGACGATGCCCGGGCAGAGTACCGATACGCCAATATTATCATCAGCTAGGTCAAGCCGAAGGGTTTCAGAGATTCCAACGACTGCATACTTGGATGCGGTGTAGACGCCTATTGCAGGTAATGCTATTTGCCCAGCCATGGAGGCAGTATTAATAATGTGTCCACCATCCCCGTGAGATTTGATCCGCGAAATAAATGCTTGTAGACCGTTGACGACGCCATCTAGATTGACCCCGAGCGTCCAGTCCCAGTCCCGGTATTCCATATCGTCAAGTTTGCCGCGAACAGCCACGCCCGCATTGTTGACCAGTACGTGTATTTTGCCGAAACGCTCGATTGTCTTTTGAGCTGCTGCTTCCATCGAATCGCGCGAGGTTACGTCGAGTTTTATACACAGCGCTTCTCGATTACTCGCCGCAAACTCTTGTTCGACCGTGGCTAATGCTTCTTGTTCGATGTCAGCCAAAACCACCTTCATGCCCGCCGCCGAAAACGACCTGGCCATTTCCAAGCCCATACCACTAGCCGCGCCAGTAATAAAAGCGACCTTGCCAACTACGTCGTCCATTTATCCCCCGGATTTTGGTTTAGATCAGATTTGTTGCTAAATCAGTATCGGTATCCAATAGTCAAAAATCTAAAGTGTTCCAAGACACCTTCAATTATGCGTTAATCATGCTTTGTTAAAGGGGGGGAGTGCAAATGCGATTTTTGCTATTGCTTTTGGGTTTTTCGGTGAGCTTGGGCTCGATGGCGGCGCAGCAGACCGACAAGCAGTGTCGAAATTTATATCGTCTGACCGATTTAGCGTATGCGGTCGAACCAGGACGAGTTTTTCCAGCCTCCGATTCTTTGCCTAGTCACTGTAAGGTGAGAGCCGTAATCAATAGGGCGATACAGGTCGAAGTCACCATGCCCGTAAATAACTGGAATGGCCGTATGATGTTTTCGACGGTGGGCGGAGGTGCGGGAAGTATAGGAGATATTACGAGTCTGTTGTCGCGAGGCTTTGCGATGGCCTCAACCGACACCGGACATGAAGGCCAAGACCTTAATTTTGGTCTTCAGCCGGAGGCCTTGTTAGATTATGGTTACCGTGGCGTCCATCTGGCAACACAATTTGCCAAGACCACGATTGAGCAGTATTACGATGAAAAGATCCACCATTCCTATCTGAAAGGTTGCTCTAATGGTGGCCGAGCGGCGTTACTCGAAGCGACACGGTTTCCCAATGATTATGATGGCATTATCGCAGGCGCCCCGGTTTTTCGCTTTGGAGAATTTGTGCCATGGGCGATCGAAGCGGCTAAGCAACAAGCTAAAAATCCACTGACTCCAAAGTCGCTTGAACTGCTCGATGCAAATTCAAGGTCATCCTGCGATTTGCTTGACGGAGTTGAGGATGGCGTTATAAACGACCCCCGGCTATGCACATTGGAGCGGCTTAATTTATCGCAGTTGTCTTGTGAGAAAGAGGCGGCCGATGATTGCCTGACTTCGGGTCAAATCAAGACAGCAGAGTACCTCTATGTTGGGCTCGTGGATTCTAACGGTAAGCTGATATCGCCTCCCGTTATGCCCGGGGCAGAATCGGCGGGCGATTGGGCGATGTGGATGTTTCCTAACAGTATGCTAGGAGATGGCTCAGAATCGCTCAATTCAAGCATGAGTTCGTTTTTGGCCATAATGATGCGCCGCCTTGCCTCTTTTGATATTGATAATTTTGACCCTCAAAAGGATTATCAACAGCTAGAAGAAATCAGCTTTATGGATGTTTCAACTGCGGACTTGGGTGAGTTTAAAGACCGAGGCGGCAAGATACTGGTTTATCAGGGCTGGAATGATTTTCCGTTGCGCCCAGGTCGCGCGATCGATTACTTGGCGCAAGTAGAAAAAGCTAATGGTGGCGCCGAGAAAGCTGGTGATTTTTTTCGGATGTTTATGGTGCCTGGCATGGTTCACTGCGCAAGGGGTCCGGGTGCCTGGATGGCCGATTATGTGGATCCTATTGTTAATTGGACTGAACAGAACAATGCACCTGAAAGGATAAAAGCAGTGAGTGCTTCATCCACTAACCGCTTTAGTCGACCTTTGTGTGTGTATCCTAAGCTGGCGCACTATAAAGGAAGAGGCGACGAGGACGAGGCGAGCTCTTACCGCTGCTCAGTAGATTAGGCGTCGAGAAAATTTGATGAACAGTTCCATGGAAATCACAGAAGGGTTTTGGAAAAGCCGTTATACGGTCATTTTGATGTGTTGTGCGGCCACCTTTGTCTGTTATATCGATCGTGTGAACATTTCAGTCGCAATCATTCCAATGGCAGAACAGTTTAATTGGAATGTCGAGACGCAAGGGAGGATCCTGGCGTCCTTCTATATCGGTTATCTCGTGATGCAAATTTGGGGAGGACGGCTGGCCGACCGATTTGGAGGAAAGCTGATACTCGGGCTGGGAGTGTTGGTCTGGTCGTTGTTCACGATTTTGACACCAGCTGCCGCATTTGTGGGACTGATGGGTTTGTTTGTGGCCAGGATAGGTATGGGTTTGGGCGAGGCGGTTACTTTCCCATCTGTGTATAGCCTCGTGACACGATGGTTCCCCACGACGGAAAGATCCAAGGCGATCGCTCTTAATGCAAGTGGTATCCCGATTGGTACAGTGTTTGCGCTAATCGTTACGCCATTGATCGTTCTCTATCTTGGTTGGGAATGGGCCTTCTATCTTTTTGGTCTGGTGGGTATTGTTTGGTACCTGGCTTGGCAAAAGTTAGTCACAACCACTCCCGACGAGCATCCGCGAATTAGTTCTTCTGAGTTGTCTTTCTTAAAAGAACACGTTTCGGCACAAGGAGCCGTAGAAGAGGCTTTGCCACTGACCTATTTTCTAAGAAACAAGGCCTTATGGGCGATCATCGTGGCGCATTTTTGTAATAACTGGACTTTATATGTGATTTTGTCCTGGCTACCTAAATTTGTGAATGAAGGCCTCGGCGTCGCGTTTGCGGCCGTTGGCCTTATCGCCATGCTTCCGCATGTGACCTCGTTTTTGTGTCTGAACATTGCTGGGAACATTGCGGATCGGATGATCGCGTCTGGCATGGATGTAACCTTTGTTAGAAAGCTCATGCAGACTGTGGGTTTTGGAGGGCTTGCTATCTGCCTGTTATTTATTGCTGAAGTTGAGACCGTTTGGGCTGCCATGGGTATTTTGTGTTTAGGTAAGGTATTTTCTGCAGCTGGAATCGGTGGTCACAGTGTTAACCACATGGATATTGGGCCGCGACACGCGGGAACGTTGATGGGTATAACCAACACTGCCGGGACCATCCCAGGTATTGTCGGCGTTTATGTGACGGGTTTGATTCTCGAATTCACGGGCTCTTGGGCCCTAGTATTTCAAGTGACCGCGGGTGTTACCTTGTTCGGAATGATCTTTTACCTAATATTTGCTAGTGGCGAAAAACAATTTGATTAGTATTAACCTGTGTTAACTTATTATCGAGTTTGAGAGGAGATAAAAATGCCTAGATATATGATCGAGCGAGAGATACCCGAGATCGGTTCTTCAGATAGAGATGCACTAAGAGATGCTTCGGCGCAATCTAACGGCGTGCTATCTACCATGCAGGGAGAAAACAAGCACATCCAATGGGAACAATCCTACGTCGTGGCCGATAAAACCTTCTGCATTTACATTGCTGATAATCAGGATCTGATCCAAGAACATGCTGAAAGAAGTGGTTTTCCGGCTACACAGGTCACAGAAATCACAAAAATGATCGACCCGGTTACCGCCGAAGGCTAGCGCAGCCTAAAATCGTTTTTCCCGGATTCGTCGATACCCCTTACTAAGAACAGGGGCCGTTTGTTGTCTATCGGACTTTTGTTTAAGTGTTTTTGGTACTCTGATGAGGTGGGCATGTACCGAAGCGTCATGCCTCTTCTCGGGTGATCTGATCGGTTAGCATCTGAAGCATGCATCAGAAAAACGTCGTGTAATGATATTTGTCCAGATTTTAGTTCCAGATTTACGGCCTCAGATTCGTTGACATGCTGGCTGTCGAGTTCCAGTGACAAGGCGATGTCTTTGGAGTTGTTGAAATGATGGCTTTCCAGTTTTTTGGACTTGTGACTCCCTGGAAGTACTCTAAGGCAGCCGTTTTCGAAGGTTGCATCATCTAAAGCAATCCATACCGTGCAGGTCGCAAGTGGTCTAATCGGCCAGTATTCTCCGTCCTGATGCCAAGGTGTGCGGGTCCCTACCTTCGCCGGCTTAGCGAACAGGCTGGAATTCCAAAGCGCGATATTCTGACCAATTACCTGTGACACCATGTCCAGTATGGTCTGGTCTCTCGCATAATTGAGAAAGCTTAGATCATGAATCAATAATGCGCCGCAATAATCACTAAATTCAGGATGTTTATCGATTAGACGAGCATGGGCTGCTTTGATTTCTTCGATTACATCTTGGGGTAGCCGGTAATCGGGTACGACATAACCTTGCTCAATGTATTGGGTGACTTGATTTATGGAGAGCATGTAACCAGTGTGCCGTAAACCTCTTTGTTTGTGCAAACTTACTAAAAAAGTGAGTATGCTTGGGGATTGAGAAGTAGAAGGATGACTGATGAGTGAACAAGCAGAAAAGGGCGACGTTAAGTCCCCTAAAGTTGGTGGAGTATATGCACATTACGTGCTTTTCGTCTTGATCATCGTCTATGTCTTTAACTTCATTGATCGGCAAATCTTGTCGATCCTCAATCAAGACATTCAAAGAGACCTTGGTGTTACCGATGCACAGATGGGCTTTTTATATGGAACCGTTTTTGCCGTTTTTTACGCGGTCTTTGGGATTCCGTTGGCGCGTTTTGCAGACGTCTGGGTACGTCGAAGTCTAATTGCAGTTGGGTTGATGTTTTGGAGTGCGATGACCGCGCTTTCTGGCTTTGCAAAATCTTTCCCGATGCTCGCGACATTTCGAATTGGAGTAGGTATTGGGGAAGCCAGCGCGTCACCGGCAGCGTATTCGATGCTATCGGACTACTACTCTCCAAAAGTGAGAGCAACCGTAATCGCGATATATTCCTCGGGTGTCTACATTGGTGGTGGTATTGGCTTGTTTCTAGGCGGTTTTATCATGGAGACCTGGAATTCTTCGTTTCCCGCCGGAGATGCGCCACTGGGATTAAAGGGCTGGCAGGCAGCATTCCTGGCGGTAGGAATACCAGGAATTTTGATGGCACTTTGGGTTCGAACACTCAAGGAACCGATTAGAGGAATCAGTGAAGGCCTTGTTACTGAGAAACACCCGAAACCTTTTTCTGTTCTGATGACGGAAACCGCGGCAATGCTACCAATTATTAATCTTGTAGGGTTGAAGCGAGATGGTGCTTCTATTCCAACAAATTTATTAGGAGCTGCCGTCATAGCCATAGTCAGCGCAGGTCTAGTCGTCCTGACAGATAACCTTCCACAATGGCTCGCACTTGGAATTGGTATCTATGTAGTGTTCTCCTGGGCTCAATCACTCAAGGCGAGGGACCCAGCAACTTATCATATGATTTTCAAATCGAAGGCGATGGTCTATACGATGATCGCATTTCCGACCATTTCGTTCGTGACCTACGGAGTTGGATACTGGACGGCGCCGCTTTTGCTACGAGTACACGATGTCTCCGCAACCGAAGTAGGGATGTATATCGGGCTCGGCAGTGCATTTGGAGGATTGCTAGGTGTGACCCTTGGTGGAATATTAGGAGATTGGCTAAAACAAAAGCACCCAGCTGGTCGATTATTAATAGGGGTCATTGCGGTTGCGGGTACTGCGCCGCTGGTACTTTGGATGATCTATACAGAAAGCCTGATGATGGCTTTTATCCTTAATTTTGCGCACCATTTGTTTAGCGCGTGTTGGCCCGGTATCCCTCCATCTACGGCGACCGATTTGGTGATGCCGCGCATGCGTGCGATCGCGGGCGCTTACTATATTTTAATTAATACGATGATTGGGCTTGCGATGGGTCCCTATGTGATGGGGCAACTATCAGATATTTATGCATCAGGAGGAATGGATTCTGCGGAATCCTTGCGCAGTGCTATAACGAGTTCGATGCTAATTTTTGCTGTTACCCTGGTATTCCTTTATTTGGCCTGGAAAAACTTGCCCAAGGATGAGGCATCAAGACTTGAGCGCGCCAAGCTGCACGGAGAGGACGTGGGCGAAGCTATATAGCTAGATTTGATTCTGGGGTTATTAGTTGCTAAGTATTATGGCTTGGTGAATACAAGTCTCAAATTAGTTTTCAAGACTCTGATTCATTTCTGGGTGGGGGATTCAAAACCTTTACGTTCCACCAAAAAATTATCGGTGATATGAGTGCCGTTGGAAGTACCCACCAAACCCACTCGGGGTCAGAAGGAGGATTAACCACTAAAACGGCAGTAATCACTGCGATCGTGCCGCCCATCATGTTAGTCAGGTGTCTCGCGATTCTTTCTTTTCCCTTGGCCGTTTTATTCCTGTAACTCCTCAGATCAGTAAAACCTAAGATGTTTGCCAAGGACCCAAAAACTAAAAGCGTAAAGAACTGAGAGTTATCATCAAAAAAATAAATTGCACTCAGAACCCACATCGAAATCCCGGAAAGCATCATCAAACCGACCGCAATCCAATCCAGAGTAGTTGCGATACTGGTTCTATTTTGGGCAAAGCGCATACCCGCAAAAGCCAAATAGAAAGAAAAGATACTTATTAGAAACAAAAAGATGTTGTTGTTGATAATCGACATGGGAAAAGCCGTTGAGAAGATAGCAACCATGCTCCAAAAATAGGTCCTTCCGGATAAAACGTGGAGTTTTTTACCTTTTTCTGATCCGATTGCAAGACCCGCGCAAACCAAGGCGATCGATCCGGCTAAAATATGAACGGGCAATAAAATTTCCATGATTGAGCTTAGATTTTTGATGACTAATTAGGTGCTGCGTTTATTTGTCTTGCAAATACCATCGAGTTCCACATATGTCGACCCTATCTTCGGTGACAAAACAGTCTCGGTTTTCTGCCTCCTGGAGGATATGATCACGATCATTGACCAGAATGTCTAATCCACCCAATCCTGGACCTCTGCCATCTTCTTCCTCCACAAAGCGTACTGTTACGTTGTTAAAGTCCATGGTGAATTCGGCCCCATTTCTCTGAATTGGTAAGCCGGCGACTTTTCCCCAAAGTTCGGCTAATTCAAGTGGATCATTGCTTTGCAGTTCGACTCCTTGATAATCGACAGTGACCTCCTGTTTGACTTTGTCTTCCCAGCCTAACCCACCAACCGGATTCCAATGACCATTAAAATCGTTATGTAAATCAGATTCTATCTCGAAAAAGGCTGCCTTTAAGTCTCCAGGGTGGAGCTGGCATAGATTCCAGTCTTCGCGAATGGTTTCATGGGCTACTCTGACCCCGTTGTCTAAGGCGTTTTGTCGCACTTTCTGCTGTGTTTCAGCGCTGTCAGCCTGGGTAATCACCATATAGCCACCGTCGCCATTGCGTCGTTCCAGATATCTTCCTCCCGCTGTGTTCTCTTCGATGGGCGCTACCACTTCTAGGAAATTTCGCCCGATGGGCATCAGAGTGTTTTCTAGGCCGAAAACCCCGACCCCCGGATCGACGAAGCAGCGATTGATACCAAGAACGGCCGTCAGATCTTGGATTACCGGCTCCAGTTCTTTAGCGACCAGGCAGATTTGTCTTAGTTGGATTGTCATTTCTTTCCCCCTTAGAAATGTCGTTTATCTTTATCAAACTATTTTGCCATAAGATTTCTTCAAACCGAATTCCTAGTGTTCTATTTTTTAAGATTTAGCTTTAAGGGATAGAAGCATTTTTTCTTAGAGGAGGCAGCTCTACGAATTCGCCCGGTCGCTTTTCAGTATTGGCTTGCATGGCTTCTTGCATTTCTGGTATTTGCAGCATTGACGCGTTCCAGATTGCGATGTAGTCGAGAGAGTCCGCGGTCGAATGATCATGTGAATAATTTATCATGCGTTTGCATCCATAAACGGCGAGAGGGGGTTTCGACGCAATTTCGCTGGCGATATTGAGCACCTCTTTGACCATTGTTTCCTGATCCGGATAGACACGATTAATCAGACCAATTTCCTTAGCTTCTGCCGCGCCCATATTTCGCCCGGTATATGCAAGTTCCCGGACCATACCTTCTGGGATCTGTCTAACCAGTCGGGGAAACGTGCCGACATCGGCAGTCATTCCAATGTTAACTTCAAATATGGTGAAAAATGCATCTTCAGATGCGTATCGCATATCGCAGGCGGTGATCATATCTAAACCGCCTCCGATGCAACCTCCCTGGACTGCCGCTAGCACCGGTAGACGACAGTTTTCGATGGCATTGAAAGTATGCTGAGTATTTAGAGCGCCCTGATAGAAGTTCGCGCCATGGCGAATTTTCATATCTCTTGCGTCTTTGTCACTTGTCGGTTCTTTCGAAGAGAATGCAGCTAAATCCATACCAGCGGAGAAGTGAGGGCCTGTTGAAGAGATGACAATCGAGCGCGCTTTTACATTTTGATCAATGTCTTCGATGATCTGGGGAAGCTCTCTCCAAAAAGCCGGATTCATGCTGTTTCTTTTGTCGGGTCTGTTCAGCCGAATATGGGCGACTTTATCTTCTATCGTGACTTCAAAGCATTCGTAGCTCATAGGAATTGCT
>CAZYHH010000037.1:0-15212 GCA_964647295.1 uncultured Pseudomonadales bacterium | reverse complement strand
CACAGTTTGCTCAGTTTAATTCTCTGTTCGAACTTACTCGACAGTAACCGATTTAGCCAAATTACGAGGTTGATCTACATCCGTCCCTTTACCCACCGCCACATGATAGGCAAGTAATTGAAGCGGAATCACATAAACAATTGGCGCTAGTAACGGACTGACTTTTGGCAATCGAATTACAGTCATCCCGGTTTCTTCGTTAAAATCTGCGTCCTCAGCCGCAAACACATACAAATGACTACCTCGAGCTTTAACCTCATGGAGGTTTGATTGAAGCTTCTCTAACAGCTCATCATTTGGCGCTACTGCAACTACTGGCACCTCTTCATCAACTAACGCCAAAGGCCCATGCTTGAGCTCACCTGCGGCATAACCTTCTGCATGAATATATGATATTTCCTTTAACTTTAGAGCGCCCTCCATTGCAATTGGAAACATACTTCCTCGCCCCAAAAATAGAGCGTGATCTCTCTCAATAAAGTGGTTAGCCATAGACTTAACCGATGCATCCAGCGCTAGAGTTGCTTCCACTGCGCTCGATAATGTAGTTAACTCCTTAACAATATCGGTCTCTCTACCTCCGCTCATGCCTTTGTAACGCGCTATAGCAACAGCCAGCAACATTAAGTCGATTAATTGTGCTGTGAACGCTTTGGTCGAAGCCACACCTACCTCTACGCCGGCGTTAATCATGAGAGCCATATCGCTTTCACGCACAATCGAACTTGTCGCAACATTACAGATGGTCAAGGTTGATGAAAACCCAATCTCTTTTGCTAAACGCAATGCAGCTAACGTATCCGCCGTCTCGCCGGACTGCGAAATACTTACAAAAAGACTGTTGGGCCTACAAACCACCGATCGGTATCTAAATTCACTGGCAATCTCCACCTGGCAAGGGATCTTAGCTAACTCCTCTATCCAGTAACGCGCTACTGAAGCCGCATAATAGCTAGTCCCGCAGGCCACAAGGGTGATCTCTTCCACAGATTTAAACATTGAATCTGCCCCAACTCCAAAGGATTCAATCAACACTCCTTCATCACCTATCCGCCCTTCTAGCGTATCTACAATAACCTTTGGCTGTGCAAAGATTTCTTTTTGCATGTAATGTCGGTAATCGCCCTTATCCATCGAGTCAGGGCCCAATTTAACTTGCACACTACTGCGAATTACAGACTCGTCCTCTAAATTCCATATCGATATATCATCTGAACGCAACTCAATAAGATCACCCTCTTCTAAATAAATGAATTTATCGGTAACCGGTTTAAGCGCTAGTACGTCGGAAGCAACAAAATTCTCCCCAATCCCCTTACCAACAACCAAAGGGCTACCAGATCTGGCAGCAATTAGCCTATCCGGAAATCGATTATGGACCACCGCCACGGCGTATGCGCCTCTCAAGCGTTTAAGGCTCTGTCGGACAGCATCAATAAAATTTTGTGTCTGATCAAAATAAAAGTGGATTAAATGAGGGATAACCTCGGAGTCTGTTTCCGAAACAAATTCATACCCTTCATTAATCAGGAAGCTTTTAATCTCTTGATAGTTCTCGATGATTCCATTGTGAACAACACTTAATTCTTTGGCAGATGCATGCGGGTGTGCGTTACTAATTGACGGTTGTCCGTGGGTAGCCCATCTTGTGTGAGCAATGCCTAGCTTGCCATTTAGATTAGTTTGAAGAACAAGGCCCTCCAGAACCCCAACTTTACCAACCTCTCTTACTTGGGTGAGCGAAGAGTCTTCTTCAACCGTAGAAATCCCTGCAGAATCATAACCACGATATTCCAAGCGTTTGAGCCCCTCTAGCAAGATCGGTGCTACTTGTCGCTTAGATACTACCCCTACTATTCCGCACAAAATCTATTCCTACTAATTATTTTTGTTTTGACGGAGGGACCCAGCCCTCAATATTTCTCTGTTTAGAGCGCCCAATAGCCAAATCGTTTTCTTTGACGTGGCTAGTTATCGTTGATCCAGCCGCAATATACGCTTCTTTCTCTATGTTTACTGGCGCAACTAGTGTCGAATTAGTACCAACGAAAACGCCATCGCCAATTTTTGTCTCATTCTTTTGAGCCCCATCATAATTACACGTCACCGTGCCCGCTCCAATATTGCAATCAGCCCCAATGTCCGCATCTCCCAGATACGCCAAATGGTTCGCCTTCGATCCCGGCCCTAATCTAACCTTTTTTGTTTCGACAAAATTACCGATTTTTGCTCTTTCCTCGACTATCGAGCCTGGCCTTACCCGCGCAAAGGGACCAATAGTACAATTCGCCTGAATCTCTGCTCCTTCAACTACAGAGTGAGCATGTATTTTGGTTCCAACACCAAGCTTTGAATCTATTACTATAGCACCCGGCCCAATAGAAACGTCATCACCTAAAACAACTGCGCCTTCCAAAACCACGTTAACATCAATAAAACAATCGTTCCCTATCTCAACATCACCTCGAATATCTAACCGATCTGGATCAGCAATTCTCGCGCCTTTTAACGCAAGCTCTTTAACCCTTCTTTTTTGTAAAAGTCGTTCCGCTTGAGCTAAATCCCATTGTGAGTTAATACCCATTACCTCTTCGGGCTCGTCACTTATGATCGCTCTGACTTTTGCTGACTCGGCCAAAGCAATCTCTACTAAGTCCGTCAAATATAGCTCACCCTGCTTGTTAGCAGGCTCAAGCTTCGGCAGCCAGCGAATTAAATCACTCTTTCTAATAACCATGATGCCGGAGTTGATTTCTCGAATAGTCTTTTCTTCTTCAGTCGCATCAACTGCTTCAACAATTTTCTTTATATTTCCAGAAGCGTCTCTAACAATTCTCCCAAGATTCCCAGGATCGGTTAGTTCTGCCGTCAAGACTGTAATTGAGTAATCGTTGGCTCCGTCCAATACCCTATTTAAAGTCGAAGAAGTTATGAAGGGTACGTCACCAAACATAACCAATAACAGGCCTTCGTCGCCATCCAGTACCTTAACGGTCTCACTAACAGCGTGCCCCGTTCCTAACTGCTTTTCCTGGTTAACCAAACTAATCCCGTCCGGCAATGCTTTTGTAACTTCCTCTGATTGATGTCCGATCACAACCGCCAGAGCTTGAGGGTTTAAAGACTTCGCCACATCCACAACGTGAGCGATCAACGGTTTTTCGCCAAGCAGGTGCAAAACTTTTGCCTTCTCAGATTTCATTCTTGAGCCTTTCCCTGCGGCGAGGATTACGACGTCGAGAGTCATAAGTTATTTTGCCTATAGGCTAGTGGAAGAATCATTATAACGGCGCCTGAGAAAAAAGCTTTATGGACGTGACCTACCTAACGCAGATTAGTTCTTTCGGCGTCGAAGCTCTTCTAGGACCCTTTGCTGAGCTAGCGCCTCAGCTAATCTTGCAGCGGCTAAAGAGTGGTCTTGTGCAGCAGCGGCTTCTGATTGCTCTTTTTCGGCTGCCAACCTGGCCTCTTCTGCTTGTGCTTCATCAATATCTTCCGCTCGAGCGGCTATATCAGCTAATACAGTAACGAACCCTGGCTGAATCTCCAAAAATCCGCCGGAAGCAAAAAAAATCTCTTCCGAACCATCTTCTAATCGCAAAACTACCGTCCCTGGCTGAATCCCCGTCAACAGTGGCGCATGACCGGGCATAATTCCTAGCTCTCCGACTGTTCCCCTAGCTGATAGCATTTGAATCTCACCCGAAAACAACTCTTTTTCAGCGCTAACTATTTCGCAGTGCATTGTCGCCATAACAAACTCCTTTAGAGCGACTTAGCCTTTTCGACCGCGTCTTCTATGCTGCCAACCATCATGAACGCATCCTCAGGCAGATCATCGTATTCCCCGTTTAATATAGCCTTAAAGCTTCTCACGGTATCATCCCGAGACACGAACGTACCCGGACTACCACTAAACTGCTCCGCAACGAAAAAAGGTTGAGAGAAGAATTTTTGGATTTTTCGCGCCCGATAAACTAATTGTTTATCTTCTTCCGAAAGCTCATCCATCCCCAAAATCGCGATGATATCTTTAAGCTCATTCAGCCTCTGCAGCACCTGCATAACCTCTTGCGCAACATTGTAATGCTCCTCGCCTACAACCAAGGGGTCTAATTGCCGGCTGGTTGAGTCCAAAGGGTCTACCGCGGGATAGATACCTAAATCGGTAATCGCTCTGGACAATGTCACCGTCGAATCAAGGTGGGCGAACGTAGTAGCGGGTGATGGGTCAGTGAGATCGTCCGCAGGAACATAAACTGCTTGAATAGAAGTAATGGATCCCGTCTTAGTTGTCGTAATACGCTCTTGCAACGTCCCCATCTCTTCGGCCAGATTTGGCTGATACCCCACCGCAGATGGCATTCGTCCCAACAGGGCAGAAACCTCTGTTCCGGCTAGGGTGTAACGATAAATATTGTCGACAAACAAAAGAACGTCTCTGCCATCATCTCTAAATTTTTCAGCAAGCGTCAATCCCGTTAATGCAACTCTTAACCGATTTCCCGGCGGCTCATTCATTTGTCCAAAAACCAGGGAAATCTTGTCGAGTACCCCGGCTTCCTCCATTTCATAATAAAAGTCGTTACCCTCTCTGGTTCTCTCCCCAACTCCTGCAAATACCGATAAACCTGAGTGCTCAATCGCAATATTTCTTATGAGTTCGAGCATCGTGACTGTTTTACCAACACCGGCTCCCCCAAACAGACCCACTTTGCCGCCTCTGGCAAAAGGACAGATCAAGTCGATCACCTTTATCCCGGTCTCCAGTATTTCATTACCGGCTTGTTGGTCTTCATACTTTGGTGCCTTACGGTGAATCGGCATCTTATCAGGAGCATTCACCGGTCCTTTTTCATCAATTGGGTTACCAAGCACGTCCATGATACGTCCTAGTGTTTCCTCTCCTACCGGAATAGATATAGGTGCACCTGTATTAGATACTTCAAGGCCTCTAGACAGACCATCCGAGACTCCCATCGCGATGGTTCGTACGATCCCATCACCCAACTGCTGCTGAACCTCTAAGGTCAGACCATTTTGGTTGACTGTCAGAGCATCATAAACTCGCGGCACTTCTTCTCGATTAAATTCAACATCGATAACCGCACCAATGATTTCTACTATTCGACCACTACTCATCTTCCGCCTCTTAATTCAGGATTTTGTTTGATTCGGTTTCTACCGACCCCCTATACAGCCGCCGCTCCACCAACTATCTCGGCAATTTCTTGAGTAATAGACGCTTGTCTTGCTTTGTTGTAAATGCGTTGCAAGTCATCTATCAATTCTTCCGCGTTCTCTGTAGCACTTTTCATCGCAATCATCTTTGCAGCCTGTTCACAGGCGCCATTTTCTATCACCGACTGATAAACTTGTGATTCCAAGTATCGAGTAACCAAGCCCTCTATTAACTGTCTTGCTTCAGGCTCATAAATATAATCCCACCGATGCTGCAGCTCTTCGCTATCTTCTGCATCCAGCGGCAACAGTTGCAAGACCCGAGGCTGTTGCGTCATGGTGTTAACGAACTCATTACTCGCCAAAAATAAACGGTCAATCTCTCCGTTTTCATAAGCATCTAACATGACCTTGATGCCACCAATTAATTCGGCCAGCGCTGGCTCTTCACCAACATTGCCCATTACAGCTTTTATCTGGGCGCCAATTGATCTGAAAAAAGGACCCGCTTTATTGCCGATCAGACCAAACTCTACCTCTATGTTTTGATCATTCCACTGAGTCAAATCTTTTAACACGTGGCGAAAAAGGTTGACGTTTAGCCCTCCACAGAGTCCTCGATCACTAGAAACCACAATATAACCGACTCTCTGTACTTCTCTGGCTTCCATAAAACCATGTGTATATTCAGGATTGGAATTAGCCAGGTGCCCAATCACACTTCTTATTTTCTGACTGTAGGGTTTTCCTTCTTTCATTTTGTCTTGAGTGCGTCGCATTTTACTAGCCGCGACCATTTCCATAGCGCTCGTAATCTTCTTGGTATTTTCTACGCTACCAATTTTCTTTTTTATCTCTTTGCCGCTTGCCATTATCTAAGCCTTCGTAATTTTAGCCCTAGTACGTCTGCGTCTCTTTGAATTTCGTTATCGCCTGGTTAAGCGTCTCGACTACCTCATCGCTATAATCGCCACTTTCATCAATCTCACTCATAAAACCACCATGTTCTCCGCGCATATAGCTCAAAAACGCCTGTTCGAAATCCAATATTTTTTCAACGGGCACATCCTCTAGATAACCTTCATTAGCAGCAAAAAGCACAGCGCCCATCTCTGATACGGTCATCGGTGAAAATTGCTTCTGCTTCATCAACTCTGTAACACGCGCTCCTCGGTCAAGCTGTCTTCTCGTAGCGTCATCAAGATCAGATGCGAATTGGGAGAAAGCTGCTAACTCGCGATAGGCTGCTAGCGCCTGCTTAACCCCACCAGAAAGCTTCTTCATATAGGGGACCTGCGCCGACCCTCCAACTCGCGACACCGAAATTCCCGGACTCATTGCAGGTCTCAATCCTGAATTAAAATTATCGGTTTCTAGAAATATCTGCCCATCCGTAATGGAAATCACATTTGTGGGCACGAATGCCGAGACGTCGCCACCCTGCGTTTCGATGATGGGCAACGCAGTTAGCGACCCTGTTTTACCCTTAACCTCACCATTTGTATATTCTTCAACATACTTGGCGTTAACTCTTGCTGCTCTTTCTAAAAGTCGCGAATGGAGATAAAAGACGTCTCCAGGGTAGGCCTCTCTGCCGGGCGGTCTCTTCAGCAACAGAGATATCTGTCTGTATGCCCAAGCCTGCTTTGTCAAATCATCATAGATAACCAGCGCATCTTCACCATGATCTCGAAAATACTCTCCCATCGCGCAACCGGAATAGGGCGAAATAAATTGGAGAGGCGCGGGGTCTGACGCACTCGCCGCAACAACAGTCGTGTATTCAAGCGCTCCGTTTTCCTCCAATGTCCTAACAATCGTTGCAATAGTCGACATTTTTTGGCCAATCGCCACGTAAATGCATTTAATGCCACTATTTTTCTGATTTATGATGGCATCGATCGCAACCGCTGTTTTACCAATTTGGCGGTCACCAATAATTAACTCTCTTTGACCCCTGCCGATCGGGACCAGCGCATCTATGCACTTCAAACCGATTTGAACCGGCTGATCTACCGATTGTCGCTCGATGACTCCTGGAGCGACTTTTTCAATTGGAGAAGATGCAGACGCATTTAAGGGGCCCTTGCCATCCACTGGATTACCCAGCGAATCGACAACCCGGCCCAGGAGCTCAGGACCAGTAGGCACTTCTAATATCCTTCCCGTACAACGCGCCGTCATTCCTTCAGATAAACCCTCATAATCCCCAAGAACCACGATACCAACAGAGTCACGTTCTAGATTTAATGCCATTCCATAAAGACTGCCATCAAACTCTATCATTTCACCATACTGAGCTTCTGCCAGCCCGTGCACCCGTACAATCCCGTCGGAAACACCCACGATAGTGCCTTCATTTTGCGCCTCGGACTTAACGTCTAAGCCCTCAATCCGGCTCTTAATAATGTCGCTAATCTCTGCTGGATTCAGTTGTTGCATATTCTGCTTCCTTTAAAAAACTTCTCTTCGTTTTTAATTATTCAATCAATTTCTAGTCAGCGTTTCCGCCAATTTAATCAGTTTCCCTCTGGCCGAACCATCAATAACCAGGTCACCAGCGCGTATTATCGCACCACCAATCAAGCCTTTATCAACTTTCGCCTCGATACTGATTTCTTTATCAAAGCGCGCCTTCAACACGGCCTTTATTTCTTCAGATTGGTCTTGTGTCAACTCAAAGGCAGAAACCACCTCTACGTCTAGACTCTCTTCTTCTTTTGCCTTCAATAATTCAAACTGCAATAGAACCTCTGGCAGCAAGGGCAGTCGATTGTGTTCTGCCAAGGCCTGCAAAAATAACTTTCCTGGTGCGTCTAACTCCTCCCCACAAACCTCCGCAAGACGGTGGGCTTTAACGTCGGCTGGGAATTCAGGACTTTCTAGTAATAACGAGACTCGCTCATGCCCAGATGCAGCAGATAAAACTGTGAGCATCTTTGACCAAGACGCTAATTTATCAGCTTCCTTTGCAGCCTTGAAGGCCGCAATCGCATAAGGTCGTGCGAGGGTTGCTAGCTCCATCTTCTATAACTCGGAGGCCAACTTGTTGAGCATATCTTGATGCTTACCAGCATCAACTTTATCTTCAAGAACTTGCTCTGCTCCTTTTATGACCAAACTAGAGACCTGAGCCCTCAGTACTTCTTTTGCTTTGTTTGTTTCTTGACGAATTTCAGCCTGAGCCGCCTCAAGAATACGATCACCTTCTTCCTTGGCAATGGTTTTCGCTTCCTCAACCAATTGATTCCCCCGATCACGAGCTTGCTCTAGAATCTTTGCGGCCTCTTCCTTGGCTTTAGTGAGCTCTTCCTCGGCAGAAGACGATGCCAACGCTAGTTTTTGATCCGCCTCTTCTGAAGCCCTAAGACCGGCAGCTATGGCTTCCTGGCGCTCTTTCATGGCTGCTATTAACATCGGCCATATGAACTTCATGGTAAACAGCACCACGAATACAAATGCTATCGTTTGGCCTATCAGCGTAAGGTTCAAATTCATCGCCGCTTCTTCCTATTGTTCAGTTTAAGTGGGACCAACAAGTCTTAAAGCGCGAAAAGAGCGTAAAGACCAACGCCCACCGCGATCATGGGGACGGCGTCGACCAGGCCCATCATGATGAAAAACTGTGTCCTTAACATTGGCAAAAGCTCCGGCTGTCTGGCTACGCCTTCCAGATACTTACCACCCAAAACGCCTACTCCGATCGCCGCTCCGATCGCCCCCAGACCCATCATGAAACCCGCTGCAATAATCGCTAAACCCGTAATTTCCATCTTTGCTCCGTATATTTAAGTGAAAAATAAATCAGCTGTGTAATTAATGCTCATCTACCTCATACGCCTGGGCAAGATAAACAATAGTCAAAACCGAAAATATAAATGCTTGTAATGTAATGATAAGTATATGAAAAATAGCCCACACCCAGTGCAAAACCCCGCCCAAGAGGGCAATTCCAAAACCAGCTCCAAACATCAACGCGATCAGGATAAAAATCATTTCTCCTGCATACATGTTCCCAAATAAACGCAGTCCCAGGGAAATTGGTTTGGCGATCAAATTGACAAGCTCTAATACCAAGTTAACCGGTATAGCCGCCTTCCCCGGTAGAGGATGACTGGTTAACTCCTTAATAAATCCTCCCAGTCCTTTTTGCTTTACGCTGTAATTATGTATCAATATAAAAACTGAAAAAGCCATAGCCATCGTTACATTTGGATCGGTGGAAGGAACCACTTTCATGTAGTTAATCCCAGCCATATGCGCAAGCTGTGGTATCCAGTCAACCGGAATCAAATCCATAAAATTCATCAAGAATACCCAAACAAAAATAGTCATTGCCAGCGGCGCAATCAAAGGGTTCTTATGCTGAAAAATGCTTATCGTCAGATCGTCTATAAAGTCAACTATCGCTTCAACACTGCACTGCAAAAGACCGGGCACACCCGATGTCGCTGAGCTAGCTACCGCTCTAAACAAAGAACAAAAACCGACACCAAGCAAAATAGACCAAAACATTGAATCAACATGAATAGCGTAAAACCCCATTTCGCTAGCTTGCTGACCTGTTTCCGCAAAGCCCCAAGATCCATCTGGAAGCTGCCCATAGGTCAGATTAGTCAAATGATGTTGAATGTATTCAGCTGAACTTTCTGCCATTGATTAATCCGTAAAATGTCTTCCCAACTATCTACTTAATACTAGCCTTTTTGGAGCAGCCCTAAAACAAAGCTAAGTTGAACTGCTGCCATCGTTGCGAAAAAGCCTAAAGGCCTCACGTCAAAAACAATCATCACAATAACCAAATTAGCGACAAGAAAGATAAGCCTATAACCCGCCCTAAGGACATCTCGCTTCGCATCTTTATCGAACCTCAAGGCAACGCCATAGACCAGATTAGGTAAACTTACAGCCGCTACACCAAGCATCGATGAATACCCTTCTTCAAGATTCAAAAACAAAAAGAATACTACGCACATCGCCCCTACTAGAGCCTGCCACCTTAATAATTTATTTATCTGGTCGTACACGAAAAGCGGCAGTCTTCTTCAGGCCCGCGCATTATAGATATCGAATAGGATCTATTCAATTATTTGTATGCAATTCCTCAGGGTTTTTGCACACCCATTTTTTCAAGCACCCCTTCAAACTCTTCAAGTGTCGAAAATTGAACAACTAGTTCGCCAGCGCCTTTTGATTTTTGCTTAATAAATGTTTTGGCTCCAAGGTGGTCACCGATCTCTCTTTCTAAATTTACAACATCCTTATCTTTTATTTTTTGGCCGCTTTTGGTCTTTACAGAACCACCATCTTTATATTTTCTGACAAGAGCTTCAGTTTGCCGAACGGAAAGAGCCTTTCCAACGACCTCCAACGCGGCAATATCCTGATCACCCACGTCCTCTATTGCGAGTAAGGCCCGAGCATGGCCCATTTCAATCTCCCCTTTTTGGAGTAGATCCCGGGCGATCTCTCCCAACAACAAAAGCCTAAGCAGATTAGCTATTGACGCCCTTGAACGACCCACAGCCAAGGCAATGTCTTCTTGAGTTAAGCCAAATTCATCGCGAAGTCTTCCTAAAGCCGAAGCCTCTTCATACGCATTTAAGTTATCTCTTTGAATATTCTCTACTAGAGCCAAGGCAGAGACCTCTTGGTCCCCAGCATCTCGCACCAAGGCCGGCACCATATCTAACCCGGCCAGTTTAGAGGCACGCCAGCGTCTTTCACCAGCAATCAGCTCGTAGCCGCCCTGAGGCTTCTTACGAACCAAGATGGGCTGCAAAAGACCGTGACTTTTAATCGACTCAGACAGCTCATTGAGAGATTCAGCGCTAAAGGATTTTCTGGGCTGGTAACTACTTGGCTCAATCTCTTCTATATCAATTTTAGTAAGCCCAGAACCGGAGGGCTGGTAATTATCCAGCTCACCAGGTTTTTCACCAACAATTTGGTTACTGCCTTTAACCCCCGAGAGCAGTGAACCTAAATCTCTACCTAATTTATTCTTGCTCATTTTTCTTCTAAATCGAAAGCCAAAGTGTGTCTTGCAATCAACTCCTCTGCAAGCGCCATATAGCCTATGGCCCCTTTCGAGGTCCTGTCATACAAAATTGCCGGTAACCCGTGACTAGGAGCTTCGGCCAATCGCACATTGCGACCGATAAGCGTTTTAAAGACCTGCTCTCCAAAGTGCTCTACAAGTTGCTGGCTTACATCTCTAGCCAGGCCATTGCGTGGGTCATACATCGTTCTCAAAACGCCCTCTATTTGAAGTTTTGGGTTTGATTCGGTTTTTATCACCTCTACCGTTTGCATCAGTGCAGCCAAGCCTTCTAAGGCATAATATTCGCATTGCATTGGCACCAAAATTCCGGTTGAAGCCACCAACGAGTTGACCGTCAATATATTTAAGGCCGGCGGACAATCTACGACAACATAATCGTAACCGACAGACTCCTTTAACAGACGGTTCCTCATTACAAACTCCCTGCCATCCTTTCCTAAAAGGGTAATCTCAGCAGCAGTAACATCGGAATTAGAAGGTAACAAATGAAACCCCGCGCCAGTCTCTTTAATTATCTCCTCGACGGGCATTGCAGTCGTTAACCAATCAAAAACACTAGCAGGTAAATCATTCTTATTTATCCCGCTGCCCATAGTCGCATTAGCCTGTGGATCTAAGTCCACTAGCAATATTTGCTTACCCAACATCGATAAAGATGCTGATAAATTAACACTCGTCGTGGTTTTGCCTACTCCTCCTTTTTGATTGGCAATGGAAATAATGTGGGTCATTTTTTTTCCATTATCAGCACTTTGTGAACATTAGTTAGGTTAGGTATTCGCATATCCAGAACTTGAAAATTAGCTCCCTCTATCTCTTCCTTCAACTCAACAAGCGGGGCCATCGATTCATTAGGAAGCGTTGATAAGAAAAACACTAGTCTACCATTATCGGACAAGCAGCCCTCACATATTCGCCACATTGTTATCGGGTCACTTACCGCTCTAGCCAGCGCTGTGCCAAATTTTTTATCTGGCTCATCCAGGCCAGTCAGGTCCTTTTGCAAACAGTCCACATTTTCTAAATTGAGCGCTGTTTTAGCTAGTTTTAAAAACCGACTCTTTTTACCAGATCGCTCAACAAGCGTGAACTGAAGATCTGGCCGACAGATCGCTAACGGCAGACCCGGGAAACCTGCTCCACTACCTATATCGATCACGTTTCCATCGTTTAGCAGACCCTCCACAGACAAGCTATCCAATACATGCCTCTCTAAAAGTCTGCTTATATCGCTTCGGGAAACAAGGTTTATTGCTTGGTTCCACTTTTGAACCAGTCCTATATAGCTCGATAGCTTAGACACGCTTTCGCCATCATGCCAACACCCCAATGCATCCAAACCTTCTAAAAGAGCTTCTTCAGTATTCAGCGCTTTAGACCACCATTTTTCTTCGATTGGACCAATAGAATAGAAAGAGCTGCTGGTGTCATACCAGGAATCCGAGATGCTCGGGCTAGGGTTTTGGGTCTATGAATATCTAACTTCTCTCGTAGCTCTGCTGATAAGCTTTCAATCTTTGTGAAATCTATACTTTCTGGAATTTTCATAGATTCATGACGACGTATTTTTTCTATCTCTAGATCTTGCCGCTTGATGTAGCCAGCGTACTTCTCCTCTATTTCAATTTGTTTTAATATCGGTATTTCTTTCTTCTTTACCAACGTTTCTAGTTTCTCAATGGACACATCATTTCTCTTCATTAGAGATAAAACATCGCTCTCTCGCTCTAAACTAAAACCGATAATCCCTTCTGACTCTGAGCCTGGACGAAATATCATCTTTGAAAATTTCTTCCGAAGGGCGCCCATGTTTTCCATCTTTTCTTTATAAAGACTATTTCTTCTATCACCTATCAGCCCAAGCGTATTGCCAATTTCATTTAGCCGCTGGTCGGCATTGTCTTCCCTTAGTCTTAATCTGAACTCGGCTCTACTGGTAAACATCCGGTACGGTTCGTCCGCCCCCAGGTTTATCAAGTCATCTATTAAAACACCCATATACGCTTGGTCTCTTTTCGGCTCCCAGGGTGCTTTGTCTTGCACTAAACAACTGGCGTTGACCCCAGCTAGCAGCCCCTGAGCAGCAGCCTCTTCATAGCCTGTGGTACCATTGATTTGGCCTGCGAAAAACAAACCTTTGATCTTTTTGGTTTCTAAGGAATATTGTAAGTCTCTTGGGTCAAAATAATCATACTCAATCGCATACCCTGGACGAATGATCTCAGCTTTTTCAAAGCCTTTAATCGTTCTAATGAAATCGACTTGTACATCCTGGGGCAGGCTTGTGGAAACGCCATTGGGGTAGAGCTCATGGGTGTTCAATCCTTCGGGTTCGATAAAAATTTGGTGTGTTTGCTTATCACGAAATCGCGAAACCTTATCTTCGATACTTGGGCAATACCTAGGTCCGACTCCTTTAATACTTCCACTATACATAGCGGACCTATGGATATTACGCTTGATGATCTCATGTGTTTTGGTGTTCGTATGCGTTATGTGGCATGGGACTTGGCTAGGATGATCACTCAAAAGGCTTATCTGCGACATTAGTGGTCTTGGATCATCTCCAGGTTGCGCTTCAAGCTCTGAGAAATCCACGGATCGGCCATCGATTCTGGGCGGGGTCCCTGTTTTCAACCTGCCGACTTTAAAGGGGTAGCTTCTTAATCTATCGGCAAGAGGGCCTGCAGGTCTATCGCCTATCCGTCCGCCGCTGCTGGTTTGTTCTCCGATGTGAATTACGCCAGCTAAAAAAGTTCCAACCGTTAAAACAACGGCCTTCGAATAAAACTCTTCACCCGGCTCAGTTATTACTCCTTCAATTTGAGACTTTTTAATAATCAGGTCTGTCACACTTTGTTGAACAATAATTAGGTTTTCTTGTTGGTCTAAAAGTTCTTTAACCGCTCTTTTGTATAACTCTCGGTCGGTTTGTGCCCTAATGGCTCGAACTGCTGGTCCCTTACTGGCATTCAGCGTCTTAAAGTGTATTCCTGCAAGATCTGCCGCCCTGCCCATAAGTCCATCCAAAGCGTCGACCTCCGCTACAAGGTGGCTTTTACCAATCCCTCCTATCGCCGGGTTGCAGCTCATTTCGCCAATGGTTTTGATATTCTGGGTTAACAAAAGCGTCCTAGCCCCCATTCTCGCAGCTGCAGCCGAGGCCTCCACACCCGCATGGCCTCCTCCAATTACGATGACATCAAATACGGCGTTTTTACTCATTGTGTAACTTTATTTTCCTATGCAAAATTCAGAGAAAATCTTCCCTAACAGTTCATCCGCAGTTACTAGGCCTAAAATCTCCCCGAGCTCTTCTTGAGCTCGTCTGAGCCCCTCAGCGGTCAGTTCAAGACTATTCAGATTAATCAGATCATTCTCAGCTTCTAATAAAACTGTAGTCGCCGATCTCATTGATTCCAAATGGCGAGCCCTAGCTGTAAAGGATACCTCATCATTTCTAAAACCCACTTTTTCCAGTATCGCTTGTCGAAGCGAGTCAACGCCATAGCCCGTTAACGCTGAAACAATAATGTTGTTTTTAGAGGCGTTATTTGGCTTTTCTTTGAGCAAGTCACTCTTGTTATAAATAACCAGTTTTCGCCCTTCTAGATTTTCTGTCTGATTGCTGAAGCCGGACTCGCTATTACTCAAATCCCTAACTTCCATGACTAAATCGGCTTCTTGAGCAACTAAGAGAGCTTTTTCTATTCCGAGCTTTTCCACACGGTTTTCAGAGTCTCTCAGCCCTGCTGTATCAATCAATATCAAAGGCAGACCAGAGATTGTCAGGGTTGTTTTCAACACGTCTCGCGTGGTTCCAGGCACATCTGTAACAATTGCCTCTTCTTTATCTGCTAATGCATTAAATAGGCTTGATTTGCCAACATTGGGCGAGCCAATCAAAGCGACGGTAATTCCATTTGTCAGCATCAATCCTTGATGACTTTTATCTAATAAAGATTCA
>CAZYHH010000036.1:0-15314 GCA_964647295.1 uncultured Pseudomonadales bacterium | reverse complement strand
CTAGATTTCCTTGGTCGTCAACATCGACGGCCGCTAATTTAGCGCCAGTGCGTTTACATGCTATCTGCCAGGGGACTATGTTTGAATGATGTTCCATCAGAGTTATCAATATTTCATCGTCCTCTGATAATCGGTTTTGCAGGCAGTTAGCCAGTAGGTTGATAGATGCTGTAGTGCCTCCAGTGAAAATGATCTCTTGAGGACGTTCTGCATTGATGAATTCACTCACCTTGACCCTGGATTCTTCAAATAATTCAGTCGCCCGTATAGAGAGCTCGTGAGCTCCTCTGTGAACGTTGGCATTTGTTTTCTGGTAGAACTCGGTGATCGAGTCGATTACCACCTTAGGTTTTTGAGTGGTAGCGGCGTTATCGAGATACACGAGCGGAAACCCTCGACTGTCTTGTTCGAGTAAGGGGAAATCTTTTTTCATGTGCCGGAAAACAAACGATCGAAGTACTGATTGGATTCCTGTTCCAACGGTCCTCCCAACACCTTGTTGAGGAAACCTCTGGCCATCATTGTTTTTGCACTTTCAGGATCGACGCCGCGGCTGTTTAGATAAAACAATTCTAAATCCGAAAGCTGCCCGATGGTGGCCCCGTGAGAACAGGTGACATCATCATTGTAAATCTCCAACTCTGGTTTCGTGTTAAACGTTACGTGTTGTCCCAGAGATAGATTCTGATTCGACAGGGCAGCGTTGGCCTTGCCGGCTTGGGCCTCGATTAGGATGCGGCCATTGCAAGTTGCCGTCGATTTTGTGTCTCCCACATTGTTGATTTGTTGGTTGCTGGAGGTGTTTCGACCTTGGTGCTTGAGAGAAATCTGTTGATCAAGGTGTTGATCGGGACCAATAAAAGAAGCGCTCTTAAGTCTAAACGAAGAACCGTCTCCCTTGAGAGCAATGTCGAAGTCATCTCGTTTGAGCTCTCCCCCGACATTGTGACAATGAGATTCGTAATCGCTATCAGTGTCTTGACTTAGATTTAGATATTTCCACGCGCGGACGTTATTGTTGAGTGATTGCCTTGAGTGCACTACCTTGGCACCTTGATCTATAAGCAGCCACATTGCGTGTCGCTGAGTACCTCCTCCTTTAAAAAATTCATCAATTTGGCACTTCACTCCTTTGCCAACAAACAAGAAAATCGCTGAACAATCTTCAAGATGAGTTATCTGTAACGGTTCGTCTAAGGATTGGCTTATTTTAATCGACAGGGGCGTCTTGGTCTGGCTAATCATCAGGATTTTTTCGTTGATGAGCTTTGGAGATATAAGCTCTCGAATGCGTTCGCTCGACTCGTCAGACCGGTCGACTCCTGGTTGATCGCACCCCTTGATCGAAGGGAGGGTCTTATCTGTGCTGACTTTGAGATTAAATATTTTTTTTGCCGAAGTGTATTTCCATCTTTCGTTAAATTTGGTTTCTCTTGAATTGGAAGCAAGTTGCTCCTTGAGGTCCTTTGTGTTGACACCCAGCCAGGGTTCGACCTTAAGATTGTCAAAGTCTAATTGAGCCACGAGTATCCTTTTTCTTCGAGCTTGAAAGCGAGAGACTTGTCGCCGCTTTCGATGATTTTTCCCTCTGATAGCACATGAACGTGATCGGGGACGACATAGTCTAACAATCGCTGATAGTGAGTGATAAGCACTATTGCGTTGTCGCTGTTTTTGAACCCATTGATACCATTGGCGACAACCTTTAGCGCGTCTATGTCTAGCCCGGAGTCCGTTTCATCGAGTATCGCTAAACTCGGATTTAACAGCTTGAGCTGGAGAATTTCGTTGCGTTTTTTTTCTCCGCCACTGAAACCTTCGTTGACGCCTCGTTTGAGAAACTCCGGATTGAGGTCTAGATCGGCCGCTAGTCCTCTCACTGACTTAATAAATTCCGATGTAGTTAATTGCTCTTTACCCTGTGCCTTGTAATGAGCGTCTATACTCGCTTTGAGAAACTCCATGTTGCTGACGCCCGGGATTTCGGTAGGGTATTGGAATGCAAGAAAGATTCCTTTTCGCGCGAGCTCGTGGGGTTGGATGTCGCTTATATCCGTTCCCCGATAAAGTATCTCACCGTCGGTTATTTGATACTCAGGGTGTCCAGCTAATATTTTCCCAAGGGTGGATTTGCCTGATCCATTGGGTCCCATGATAGCGTGCACCTCGCCAGGCATAATCTTCAATTGTAGCCCGCTGAGAATCTGTTTTCCTGAAGTCTCGGCGTGTAAATTATTGATATCGAGCATGCTCAACCAACTGATCCTTCCAGACTGACTTCCAAGAGTTTTCCTGCTTCGACTGCGAATTCCATTGGAAGCTCCCTGAACACATCTTTGCAGAAACCGTTGACGATCATACTGACTGACTTTTCTGGATCGATTCCACGCTGCTGACAGGCAAAGAGCTGGTCTTCGTTGACTTTGGATGTGCTTGCCTCGTGTTCGATCACAGCAGAACTGTTTTTACTTTCGATATAGGGGAAGGTATGTGCTCCGCATTTATCGCCTATGAGTAATGAGTCGCACTGAGTGAAATTGCGCGAACCTTCTGAATTAGGAGAGATACGTACTAGCCCTCTGTATGCACTTTGACTGTTCCCCGCGCTGATTCCTTTTGCGATGATCGTGCTCTTGGTGTTGTTGCCGAGGTGGACCATCTTCGTGCCGGTGTCTGCTTGTTGAAAATTGTTCGTTAGGGCGACAGAATAGAATTCTCCGACCGTCTCGTTGCCTCGCATTATTACGCTAGGATATTTCCAGGTGATCGCGGAACCTGTTTCAACCTGAGTCCAAGATATTTTTGACCGATCTCCGGCGCAGAGGCCGCGCTTCGTCACAAAATTGTAGATTCCACCTTTACCGTCTTTGTCCCCTGGATACCAGTTTTGAACGGTCGAGTACTTAATTTCCGCATCTTCAAGCGCGACTAATTCCACGACCGCGGCGTGCAGTTGGTTTTCGTCCCTCATAGGCGCTGTACAGCCCTCGAGGTAGCTGACATAAGATTGGTCCTCGGCGATGATGAGGGTTCTTTCAAACTGTCCCGTATTCCTTTCGTTAATACGAAAATAAGTCGACAGCTCCATCGGGCATTTCACTCCTTTCGGAATGTAGACGAATGAGCCATCACTAAACACCGCGCTGTTTAGCGCTGCATAAAAATTGTCTTTCATGGGCACGACCGATCCTAAGTACTTCTTGACGAGCTCAGGGTGAGAGATTACCGCCTCAGACAGTGGGCAAAAAATGACGCCGGCTTTCTTTAAAGGTGGTCGTGACCGACACGCTGTCAAATACAACATCAACGGCAATCTGATTTTTGTTGATGGATGACTTGTCTTCCGCAGAATGTTTTTGTACTCCCGCCAGGGCCTCTTGTTCGTGAATCGGTATGCCTAACTTTTCGTAGGTCCGCAATAACTCCGGATCGACCTCATCAAGAGAACGTGGAGCATCTTCGATACTCTTAGGAGCTGAGTAGTAGGAGATTTCCTGAAAGTCGATTTCGGGGAAATGCACGTGGGCCCAATCTGGTGCTTCCAAAGATTTCCAGTGATCAAAGGCTTTTAAGCGCCAAGCAAGAAGCCAATCTGGCTCCCCCTTTCGAGCAGAGATATTTTTTACGGTTTCCTGGTCGAGGCCTGCTTCAAGAGTCACAGACTCTACGTCTGTCTCGAAGCCTGCGCTGTAGCTACCATGAGCTTTAAGGGCGTCCTCTACGGATTGCTGACTCAATGTTTTTCCTTTTTATCCACACCTAAATGATGCCCCGGTGTAAACTATCGCCAGGGTAGACCTCTCCACGAGGTAATTTTACTCTCATTATAATACCCAAGTAAATTAGTAGGGAATTATTTAATTTTAAATCAAGGACTTAGCATGCCAAAGCTCGAACGATTTCCCGAAAAAGAAGCGGATTACGCTTACGGAATTGTGTTGTTGAGCCGTAAGCATCGACTGATGAAGGCGTTACATCAACGTCATCAACCCAAAATATATGGACACCGACCTTGGGAATCGAGCTTCTTAGTGATGGATTATCTGATGCATAAACCTGCTAATGATTGCCGACGGGCGATTGAACTGGGGTGTGGATGGGGAGGGCTATCGATATTCTGCGCAAAGCATTTTGGGGTATCTGTTACGGCCGTTGACCTGGATCCGGCGGTGTTTCCTTATCTAGGTGTATTGGCTGATATAAATGATGTCAAAGTAACGCAATCGGTCAAAAACTTCACCAAGCTGACAGGAAAATTTCTAGGGGAAGCGGAACTGATTGTAGGCAGTGACATTTGTTTTTGGAGTTCTCTGGTTAAACCGCTTGCGCTGACGATAAACAGGGCTCTAAGTAGCGGCACTAGGAGAATTGTTATATCGGATCCTGGCAGGCCGACATTTTACGAGTTTTGCGAGCTCGTGGGTAAGCGCCACAATGTGTTATTGCAAGAGTGGTATTCGATAGAGCCGGACCGTTACGAGGGAGAGGTTGTCGAGTTCACCCCTAAGAACTAGTATCTAGCTAACCGGAATTTTGAAAAAAACTACTGATTTGTTTAGCTAAAGAGGTACACGCGTTGTGTTTTACCCGGGCAATGAAGGGAATAGGTACAACTATCGCCGGCATAAAGCTTGTGCCAGTCGCCTCTGAGCTGAGTCTCCCCGCAGTTTTTCCGGTTTCAATATCCCAGATAGTTGCTTCATAAGACGAATCGTTTTCCCACGTAAGAAAACCGAAACAACCGGCCGCGCCAGGCGCCACACCGCAGGTGAGAGAACCGCCGGAATCCGTTCTTTCGGTATTGCCCTCTATCCAGATAAGGTATTTTAAGCCGATCTCTTTGAATTTTTGGGTGATCAGTGGCTCGCTGATGAGTCTCACGAGGTTGTCGGTGCGAGTGGGGGCCGTCCGAGGTTCGAACCAGGGAAATAAGTGATCTATGAATTGGCTTTCAGGTATTGAGCGGATGCCGTTTTTTCCGGAAGAAAGGTTTTCAGATACGCAGCCAACAAAATCCAATTCGGTCTCTTGCGAACTTGGCCGATCTCTTTTCCCCAGGACGACTACGGTGTCTGTTCCCGAGACACTGGTGGGGGTCTCTCGAATTTCCTGTACGGTTGACGTGACACACCCTGTCAGATTAATTCCGATCAACAACGGACACAGACGAAGCCATATTTGTCTATTTGCGGACGAAATATTCACGTTGTTTCAGGTGAGTTTTGGGCAGGATTAGGAGGCTCACTAGAGGGCTTTCCCGCCTGTATCCAGCTTTTAACCAGTGGAACTCGAGTAAAATTAAGACTGAAGAAAGCCATAGCATCCCTGCATGCGGACAGGCCGGCAGCCTGAAGTGCCATGCCGTCGCTGGGGTAATCTTGCGCTTTCGCTTTGCCGTAAGCGGGTAAGTCCCATTCGCCTATCAGGTTTGCGTTCTTGTCGTATAGCTTAAAATGATAGCGAATCCAAACTTCAAAGTAATCTGTTCTGGTTTGCTTAGGTATGGAGAACTGGATTTCGGCAATGTTAGGTTCGAGCATCCCGTCGAGAGAACTATTATTCTCAGTAGATTGGACTAATGAATAATTTTCGAAAACACTTTCGCCAAGAGTCTTAAACATGGAACTTTGTGCTGCGCCCAGATCG
Source organism: uncultured Pseudomonadales bacterium (assembly GCA_964647295.1). Taxonomy (GTDB): domain Bacteria; phylum Pseudomonadota; class Gammaproteobacteria; order Pseudomonadales; family Azotimanducaceae; genus UBA4421. The sequence goes on along the minus strand of CAZYHH010000036.1, from coordinate 9,668 downwards.
ATTTTCCATTCACTCCGTTTTCCCATCTTCTGAGAGTACGTGTAGTTGGTCAGGCCCTCAGAAAGGTAAAAACTGAGGCTGACCGGTGCTTTGCGTACATTTGGGGAGGGGAATTTAGAGCTGATTTCAACATTAGGAGCTGCACAACCTAGACAGATAAGGCCGGTCAGGGAAAGAAAGCCCCTCAAGATTGTTGTCTGAAAGTTAAGATTGGTCATTGTATCTGTCACATGGCTTTATAGTTGAGATAAGGCGACGAAGGTTCCATCATTACGATAGGCTAACTCTCTCATGAGAGAGGCGAAGCGGTAAACCCTTTGGTTTGGTTGGTCTATGTAGACCGGGAAGCCTACCGCATGGATTCGAACCCTACGGTTACCCGATTCATCCGCAACATTTATTTGGTCTACGGCATCGACAACTTCTTCGATTGAATTGCCGGTGTAGTCGTCGCCAAACACATAGATACTAATATTCTTGTTGGGATCGTAGTACGTGTAGATGGCTTCTCGGATACCTTCTACGGGGCTCGAGTTGCTAAAAGGGCTCCAGGCGCTCAAAGTCGAAATGATCGAAGATCTTGTGGCGGGGCTGTCTTGCATCCAGGTCCCTTTGTAAGAGGAAAACATGTAGTCACCCATGTCATTCAAAACTTGAATGCCCTTTACGGAAGGGTATATTGAAAGTGTTTCGCTGACTTTTTGAATTACTGTCTGCCAGGCAACTGCCTGCATGCTTCCCGAAGTGTCGATTACAAAGATGATGTATTCAGAATCCACCGTAATCCCGCCTACAAGATCGGTTCTTCTGCGAAAATTAGCGCCTAGGAGCCTTTCCATTTCCTTGGTGAGCGATTGTTTAGCCTCTGCTAGTTCCATATTTTTGTTTTCTATTACTTCGGAGACCTCCAGGAGCGTTTCATACTGTGCTCTTATGGAGTTAAGTTTTTCTTCGATCTCGGTGAGCTCGAGTACACGATTAGAAAGCTCTCCCTTCGTGGTCTCTATCTCTTGCTTTTTGGCTTGCAGCGTCTTTACCACGGATTCCAGTTCGCTTTTTTTAGTTTCGTTGGAATGCTCATCGTTGGTGATCGTTTGAGTGATGATCATCGGCAATTGGTTTTGGCTGATCATCAATAGGAGTATGACAGCGCCAAACCCGCAACAGATCACGTCTAGGAAAGAGATACTGAATTCTTCGATAGAACGACGTGCCCTGATCATGGCCAGTCTCTTGATGGTGAAATGAAGGCGCCGTTGGTGATGCGAGCCAGATTCCAAAATTCTGCCGCGGCCATGGGGTCGCCTTCCATAGGGAAGAGGATGACATTGATCGGGATTTGTTTAGGTAATCTACTAATCGCATCTCGAAAATACTCGATACGCTTCCTGCCAGACACCAGGGCGCTTCTCGCCGGACGGTCGCTTAGGGTTGGTAGGCCATCGGTAATTAAATAAACGTTGTCGGGGAGCGGGGAGAGACTGACGATCTTTTGAACTAGGTTTTCTAGGCTGGTGCCTCCCTTTGGGATTGTCTGATTTATGGCTCCAATCGCCTGATTGAGTTGAGCTCCATCTTGCATGCTCACCCAGCTCGCATCCGAGGCCGATAAAAAGGACTGCGCGTCTTCGTTGAAGCCATATACTTGAAAATCAGCGTCCAGGGGCAGCTGAGCTCCAATCCACTCAACCGTTCTGATTGATCGTTGCCACTTGGGTGCTTGCTGGATTGCTTGTTGATCTTTGTTTCTTCGTATTAAGACGTTGACGATCGTCTCGTCAAGCATGCTGGTGGATGTGTCTAGTGCTATCACGATGTTTTTCCCGGCCACCCTGAGGCCAGTTAAGTATTGCCTATCGCCGTCACCCTCGAATGACCTGATTCGAGTTGATTGATTGGCGTCTGTTTCGGCTCTCAATCTCTTTACTTCTTGGTCTCGAGACACGATATCTGATCTAAGAGTCTCGAGAGTTTGTTGATCGGTAATCGATTGTGTTTCGGTGTCTTGCAGTTCGCTTATCGTACTGTCGATCACGACCGAGGCTTCATTTATCTCGATTTCGATTTGACTGCTTTCATTTTGAAGCGATTGGAGAATCGACTCTATTTCTTTGAGTTTTGCTGTCTCCAATTGAATTTGATAGTCGAGCTCTCTGTTACTGGTTAAAACGTCCTCAGAGGAGCGCTCTTGTTGCTCAAGGGTTTCATGATTAATCATCAAAAATACTAGAACAACGGCGCCAAATCCACACGACATCACGTCTAGGAATGCTAGAGAGAAGATGCTGAGGCGTCTCCTGATTACCAAGATTATTCGACCGAAATAGCGGTGTAAGTTGCTGAATTTATTTGAATTTCTTCACCTGCTAGAAGGGTTTTGTCTAGTAATAAGACATGTTTGGTCACCTTAGGATGATCTAACCGATATGCGTAATTCTCAAAGAGTAAGTGAGTCGCAGGCTCTTGATGGGTTACCTTGGGGTTATCGTCATCATTATGAAGCTTGACCATCTCTGAAGCAGAAACACCATTGGTGATGCGCCTAACAGATTCGTCGTTCATACCTGAAGTGAGTTGGACTACGTTCTTGTGGAGTTGACCTTCCTTAATCGTGGTTATCGTCGGCACGATCGATTCGAGAATCTGATAAAGCCCTGGAACTTGGAGCACCCGGGGGGTAATCGCCAGCGATTGCAGGTCGCCCAGTTTTAGACCTTTCGCCTTTGATTCGAGCTTATCTGTTAATATTTGTGTTGAAAGATTAACCAAGCGATCCTGTTGGTTATGTGAGATTTCGACCAGAAGATCTCTTGTCGCCTGGTTTTGTAGGTATTGGATAACGCAGTTAAGGAGTTGTTGTTCGGTTTGCGCGAAATGAAAGGGGTCGAAGCGTGTTTTCTGGATGAATTCGTCTGCGATCACATTGAGCCACCCGTCGATTATTGAAGAGAAGCCCATAGATTCAATCGTTCGATTGTCGATGACGGTCCGCGTATTACCCTCAATATGAATTTGCGTGATCGATGTTTGATGCAGGTCAATATCCATAATAGTTAAATCGTGAGAAGACGGAACTTCTAGTGCGTAAGCGAGCGGAGCATCTATGAAGCCTTTTACAAAAATATCGGCCTGCTTTGCGATACCTAGGAAGATACCCAGTTTCTCATTGGTAAAGTTGGAAGGAATTAATACGACCAATTCTTGGTCCAGATTCATTGCTTTAAGATGCTGGTATAACAGGTCTGCTTGATTTTTCGACTCGCCTAGATGGTTGGCTAGAGGTTCACTGCTGAGCCTACTGATGTATTGATTGGCAAAAGATTGAGGGTGTAGCCGACTCGCTTGAAGTGCTTCATGGCCGAAGACTAATTTGTTGTCCAGGTAAAGACTGACTGCGGGCTCTGACAAAATTACTTCATCATCGCTGTTTAATAAACGAATTTCCCAATCGTTAAGCTCTAGAACGTACATCTTTAGCCTCGTCGCACTTGCAGATGTCTAATCAGACGTTGATCGCAATAATTTTGTGTGTCGAGCACCAGTCGCTCCTGTATTAACTGTAATTGGTGCATGAAAAACATGAGAAGAATGCTGATGACCAGGGCGATAAATGTGGAGTTAAAGGCGACACCTAGACTGGTGGTAACTCCAGCGATATCACCTTCAACCGCCTTATAGGCCTGCCCTAGCGCATCTCCTATTCCTCTTACCGTGCCAATAAATCCGATTGATGGGATCGCCCAGGCGATATAACGTACCATCGCGAGTTCACTATCCAATCGGTCGGACTCCGAATCGCATATAGATTTGACCGTTTCTGACACATCCTGAATGTTATGTGTGGAGTTGAATCGGTGCAGCGCAGATGAAAGGGCCTTGGGTAATAGAGATTCTCTTTCTTTCTCCGCCAGTGCCTGTATGGGTCGGGTAAAGTCTCTCGCGTCTTCAGGAAGAATGTTCATTCCTTCAGGTATATTGATCAGGTCACTTTGTAACAACTTCCTTTGGTGTATCGCTTCGTTCATTTTAAAGCCCATGATTGCGATCGCCCAGAACATCAAAATAAAGCAGCTTTCTTGTTCGTAATCTTTAAGTACAACATAGAGCGAACGCTCCTGAACGAAAGTTTCTCCGCTTTGTGCGCGTTCGTACTCTGCCTCCAAAAGGGCATCCGCGTTTGGGCGAATTGACGTGATATAGACTAAGTGAACGAAGATGATCGAAACTACCAGGGCGGAAGCTTGAAAAATCAATTCACGAGGAATTTCTCTAGTCATCTTTTGTGATCTCCAGTTAGCGACGAAATTTTAGTTAAATATCCGTAGGAAAGGGTACGGCATAGTCCTCAGAGATTTCCTCGCTTGGTACAAAAATCCTGTTCTCGTTCTTTTGCGTATCGGCTCTTTCAGATTTTTTTTGGCTTTGCGGTTTCGTTTTAAGGTCTTCTTTCAAGACTATTCTTGATTCTATTTTTTTGGTTTCTTGTGCTTCTAGGGAGATAGTTGAAATCAATACCAGGAAAAGGGTCCATCCTAACTTTCGACTTATTATGATTTGTTCGATCATCTTCAGTTTTACTCGGCATATCTTGCGATTCGAAATCCTACGTCTTGCCGTCCATTGACTCCATAGTCCCTGAAACTATAGCGCAAATCGGTGATAGTTCCATGCATCCAGCTTGACCCTTTGATTACATGAAAATCTCCTTGAGCTGGGCCCATAGGATCGCGGGTTTCTTCGTTACCTGGTATCTCGTAATAATCGTGGATCCACTCGGCTACATTGCCACCAAGATCAAAGAGCCCGCGGGAGTCGGCTTTGTAGGTGGCGACTGGCGCCGCCGCTGTATAGTTGTCGTTATAGCCGAATATAATTCTCCCTACCAGGTGAGCCGCCGAGCGATCGGCATAGTTGCCTGTTCTATCGGGCGGTGGTAATTGCTGGCCCCAGGGAAACTTTTTTAAGGGTAAGCCCTGCGTTTCTTGGGCTCTGGCCGCCCAAGCCCATTCGGCTTCCGTTGGAAGACGATAACCAGTCGAGTTTGTGTCATATCCAATTATTTGACCAAATTCGATCTGATAGAAGGGTTCCAAGTTACTTTGTTCGGACAGCCAGTTGCAAAATAATGCTGCGTCTTGCCAGCCAACTCGCGCTACCGGCATGTCGTCCTCGTTTAGGGTTTCTTCTTCATACTTGCCGGAATCATGGCCCGCCGCAAATTGACGGAATTCTTTGTTTGTTACCTCTTTAGTGCTCAGATAAAACAATCGGTCCATTGCTATTTGTCTTAGGGTCTCGTTCGCTCTGCGGCCTGGTTCACGTCGTGATGCGCCCATTTGGAAATCAAAGGGCTTCAATAGCACTAAGTTTTGACCAAGATGAGTCGACGTTACTGGCGTCATGGCGGCTAAGCGAGCCTCTTGATTGGTTAGCAGGCGAACCTTAATGGACTGGGTGATTCCGAGTTTTGGTGTGATCGATTTGGAAAAGCTTGCGTATCCTTCGAGCTTGATCCTGATGTTTTGAGATTCGGTTGGCAATGTGATGTTGTGATCTCCCCGGCCAATGGTTTCTCCGTTGATCAGTGTGATGGCGTGTTTAGGGTCCACTTCGATGGAAACCTTACCAAGATTTTTGGTGAGCTTGGCGTAGATGCTTTCAGTTTGATTGGGTTCTAGAGTCAGTGACCTCTTATATTGAGCGTATCCTGTTTTAAGTATTTTGATTTCTTGCTTTCTATCAGAACGCAGTTCGAGGTTGATGGGCGTTTGTCCTGCATATTGGCCGTTGACGATAACACTTGCGTCCGAAGGGTCGCTTTTTACTTCCAGCAAGACGTCCGCTTTGGCCAACTTAACCTTTTCGAGGGTCAGCGCTTCGCCGGCAATCGATAAAAATCGTTCGCGGTGATCTTTGTGGCCATCGAGCCTGACGAGTATTTCTCGTTCGCCGCTGGGGACTTGAATGACCGCGGGTGTTTTGGCTGTCAACTCCATACCATCCAAGTGTAGGCTCGCGCCTAACGGTATGCTTGTGATCGTAGCTTCGGCCCAGTCGGGTTCCAAAAATACGGTAAGGAGTTGTTCCTCAAGTTTGCCGTTAATCGAAACCTTCAGACTTTCATTGATGTACATAGGATGAGAGAGGTTAACCTCATGTAGCCCAGCGCTAAGCCGTATCGAGTTACCCTGGGTGTATGGGATTTCACCGATTAAGATGCTCGCGTCGGCGGGTTCGATTATTAGACGTAAAAAGCCGTCGAGTGGTTTGAACTGAAATTCGAAATCCTGACTGTCGTCATCTTGAACGGTGATCTCCTCGCTCAGGTCAAGGTATCCTTTTGAGGATGCGTTGACCAAATACTGCCCTTTCAGTAGAAGGAAGGTGTCGCCGACTTTGAGATTGACGCCTCCGGACAAGGCAACTTGACTGGGTTTCGATGAGAATTTAAGCGAGACTGTTTTTGCGTTAAATAAAAACCAAAATACAGCTAGTAAGAGGAGCGCGATCGTAGCGCCTACGAAGCGATAATATACCAGTCGATCATCGGCACGTTCTATAATGCTAGGGCGATAGGCAATCGGGTCTATAGTTTGTTGGTCTTCGATGTTTTGGCTCATTCTGATTGGTGTGCTTCAGTTAAGACGCTCTTTGCACATTACGGAAATTGGTTCCGCGTTGGGCAGTACGTTGATCGTGCGATAAATGTCTTTACACCCCGCCTGACTGCCTCTGATGGTGTACCTTCCTGGGCGTACGCTTATGATTTTTTTTGTGAATTTTCCTAGGCGGCCGATGTTAGAGATGAGGACGTCAGTGGCGTTGTCGGAAAGCAGGGTAAGATTGATGGGTTGAGAGTAGGTAGCGATTAACTCAGTCACCTGTTGAATCAGTATGGTTAATTTTTCATTTTTATAGTCTAGGGCTCGGCTGTTTTTCAATATGTTTTTGGCATCTAAGAAGAGTTTCTCCGATGAAAGGTTGAATGGTTCGGAGGTGATGTTAGACAGGAGCCGTTCTAATCTTTCATGATCCTTAGCTAGGGCTTTTCCTTTGATTGCGCTCTGGATGTTCGAATCAATTTGGAGTATCTCTTCGTAAGCTATTATCGCTTCCTCCCATTGGCCCTGCTTGAGAGCTCTTTCCCCTGAGATATTTTTCTCTTTTATGACGAACAAGTCTTTGTTGAGTGCGATTTGTTCGAGTCCAGCAGTCGCGGTTTGGTTGGTGGGATCAAGGATTAAGGCCTTCTGAAAAGCATTTCTTGACGATTCAAAGTTGCTTTTATCCAGAAAGGCAAAACCTTGAGTTAGGAGCTTTTGGACTTGTGTGGTTTGCAGCTGTTTTTGCGTTTGTACGATCAGCAGATCGATGTCCATGGTCAACGGATCAGCGAGCTTGATTCGTTGATAAGTCTTTAATGCCTCGGTATATCGTTGGCTCAACTCTTGGTTTTTTGCGGTCCGCAAAAGGCTGATTATTTCGGGTAACGCGTCTATGCGAAGGACAAGTTTTTTGGCGACATCAGATTCGGGCTTTATACTTAGGGCGTTCGTGATAGCCGCTCTTGCGGACTCGTTATTTAGATTGCGAATTTCAATCAAAGCCTTTTGGATTTGCTCACTGAAGGTCTCCTCTGTCGATGCGATAGGCCTGCTATTTTTTTTCTGGCTGCTTCATATTGTTCTTGCGCAGCCTCGAAATCACCCGCGTAATAGAGTTGGTCGCCTTCTAGTACAGATTGTTCACTTTGCAAAAATAATTTTTTGCCAGGTGGGTCTAAGAAGATCTCGTTGTTCACTCTTTTGGCTAGGTTCATGTATTGGGTAACCGTTGTACTGGCTGCCAGATTAGCCTGGTCTTTTACCATATTTTCAAAGGGCGCTAATGGGCTAGGTTTAACCTGAGATTTCGTAGTATTGGGAACCGGGTTGTTTTCTATGAGTGATTCACGAATATCAGTTCGCTCAGCAGGTTCCCAGATAAAAACTGCAATCAGAACAAATAAAGCGAGACCGGCCATCACTGCCCTCAGCATTGAATTCTCTGAGGGTTTTTGATTGTTTGACGTATCTTCTAGGTGAGAAAGAGGAACCTCAATCGCCTCGATTGTTTGTTCATTTATTTCTTGTCCCTTAGTGTCAGTCAACAGGAGTTTCCATTTTTTTTGTAGGGGCTGTCAGTCCCAGGTCTTCGTAATAGAGGTCTCTTAATACTGATCTTAGTTCGACGTATTGCTCGTCTACGCTGCCCTGCAATTTGATCGTTCGATTCTCAAGTTCGATGGTTGTGGGCACTAATTCTCTTTCTGTCTCAGTCGCTAGCTCGCGGAGTCTTTCGGCGTACTGTTCTGCTTCATTTTTTTTTAATATTGCATTTGAGATGACCGTGGCGCTGCCAATTACACCAGCGATTCCGCTAGTGTCGGCGGCCCAATTGTCACTGGCGTATATCGTGCCGACGCTCCCTACCAGCCCTATGGCGCCGCCAACGATCCTGTTTTTCGCCTGAGTTTGGAGTTTTTTATAGGTAATAGTGTCGACATAACTTGCCTTTCTCCAGACCTGATACGTTGGGTATACGTTTCGCTGAAAGTTAGCGTAATAATCATCAATGGTGTCGATGAACAGATATTCTCGTTCTCGCACTTTTCTGACGCTGATCAGTATAGGATCTTCTTCGGAAGGCAGTCGTATCAGTTGGAACTCGCCTAGCGCATTCTGATTAACGTGCTCGCCAAAGGCGTTAACTGAAAAATTTCGAGCGAAACGCATCTCCGCGACTGCTCTAATGCGTTTTACATCTGTCGTGCTCAGTTTTAATCGGTAATCCAAAAGGTCATCAGTAATCTGCTTATAGATGGATTGAAAGGCATCTACGTTTTTGGGAAAGGATTCTTCGTATGCATATTTGCTGGCTAACGCTTTATAATTTTTCGAGTACCACACTCGGCCTGTGGCATCGTGAACAGTGATCTTGAGTTCTAGTGATTCCCCGGTCGACTCGAGTATTTCGCCGCCCACAATGACATCCACCGCCAGGCTTGGTCTGGGTATAACTCTTACAGCGCCCCAGTTTCCTGATGACTGAATCAAGTTTTTGGCGATGTAAGGAATGTACTGTGCTTCTGCCCTCCTGATTTCCGGGCTGATAATTTGTTCGATTTGATCATCGTAGTTATCGGGCACATTTGCATTAAAAACGGAAATGCCAACGTCCAGAAGTTCTTCTTCGGGCAGACTTTGAGCAAGTTGTTTAGGGGGCGTCATGTCAACGACTCTTACGGTCTGCGTCGAGCACGCAGAAAGCGAAAGAGCAAAGAGAACTAAAACGATTAGCTGGAGTGTCCTGAGTTTCAACTGTTATCCGCGCTTGTACCGTTTGTATTCGTCCCACAGCTTCTCTTTCAATAAAGGATCCTGCTCTTGCATCGCGGCCTCCCTTAATTGTCGAGCGATGATGTCATCGTCTCGGGCATCCGGGATGTCGTCGGGAATAGGGTTTCTACCTTTTTGAGATGGAATGGGTTGGACGCTCACTTGAAATCCTCCAGAATCGCCTTCGAAGTCGGTTTGGGCTTCGTTAGATCCTGTTTGCGAGTTGACCGCGATTGTTCGGGGTTCTCCTAATCGAGACTCCGAGGCAGGCACTTCATTTGTTTTGAGGTC
>CAZYHH010000035.1:0-15743 GCA_964647295.1 uncultured Pseudomonadales bacterium | reverse complement strand
CGAAGGCTGATAACGGTTTATCAAATACATTCTCGGGAGTATCGACCTGCACAAATTGACCATCGACCATCACCCCAACCCGATCTCCTAGCTTCATCGCTTCATTTAGGTCATGAGTAACAATGATCGCAGACGCACCCTCAGATTTAAGATTCAAACGGGCATCCTCGATTAACTGATTGCGCAAAGGCGCGTCGACCGAAGCAAAAGGCTCATCCATTAACAAATGTTTAGGCTCTCGGGCTAGCGCCCGAACCAGGGCCACCCTTTGCTTCTGCCCACCGGACAGCGTATCTGGGTAGCGTTTAGCGTACTCAGACAGACCAACTTGCTGCAGCAATCTTTCTACAATTTCGCGCCTTTGCGCAGGTTTTTTGTCTCGAATCCCAAAAGCCACGTTTTTTTCCACAGTCATGTTGGGGAAAAGCACGTGATCTTGAAACACAAACCCAAAAGGCCTTTCATTGACCGGAGGATGCACTGTCGCAGAGGCAAAATCACGCCCCTCTAACACAATTTTTCCTATCTGAATTCTTTCCAAGCCAGCGATGAGCTTCAGCAACGTTGTCTTGCCACTACCCGACGGCCCCACAACGCTGATAATCTCTCCTTCAGAAACTTCCAGATTCACATTGCTTAGGACCGCATGATCGCTAAAACTGTGCGTAATTGACTGAAGAGATAAACTCAATGGCTATACAGGCTAAAGTGCCGCCCTCAAATACAAAAATTCATTGTCTAGACTAAGCATAGAGACTGCAACTCTAAAGGGTGTCTAAGAAAAATATGAATAATCTTTGGTTAAGATATCTAACCATAATTCTGTTATGCCTGCCCGTCGCTGTGCCGATCGGTTTCATACTAGGTTCTCTGATTTCAGGAGAGTCAGAATCCTGGGTGCACCTTCGAGATAACTTATTACTCGAATATATGAGCAATACTTTTTTGTTAGTGTTGCTCGTGGGATTACAGACTCTCGTCATCGGGGTGGGGTGCGCTTGGCTAACCACGGCTTTTAGCTTCCCCGGGGCACGGCTTTTTTCTTGGGCATTGGTCCTGCCTCTCGCTGTTCCGGCGTACATTGCCGGCTATGTCTACGCTGAGCTTCTCGAATATTCCGGTCCGGTCCAAATTATAATTAGACAGCTAGTTTTCGATAACGAATCGGGAATGAACCTCATCGATATCCGTTCTCTAGGCGGAGCAAGTTTTGTTATTTCCATGGTCTTATTTCCTTACGTTTATCTGCTCACCAAAACCAGTTTTCAAAAACAATCCGGGGTTCTTCGGTCTGCGGCTAGCACACTGGGAGTGGGAACAACGACATCGTTCATCAAGCTAGTACTACCACTTTCTAGGCCTGCTATCGCCGGTGGCATTGCACTGGTAATTATGGAAACCATGGCAGACTATGGGGTCGTCGAGCACTTCGGTGTCTCTACATTCACTACTGGTATCTTTAGGACCTGGTACGGTATGGGAGATCAAACTGCGGCCCTGCAACTCTCAGCCTGTTTGTTTTTGCTGGTGGCTCTCCTGGTAACCTCCGAGCAATTCATGATTAAGGGTAGTACCTTTAATCCAACATCTGACTTTAAAGAAAGCAAACCGATCGTCCTCACAGGCATTAAGTCCTGGGTATCTACCGTAGCCTGTTTTCTTCCTCTTCTGCTTGGCTTTATCGTCCCGCTAAGCGTCCTAATCGCACACGCGTTAGACGAAAATATTGAAGACATCTTTGTGATACTGAGTAATTACACCGCAAACAGCGTTAAAGTTGCGGCTATAGGCGCAATGATCTGTGTCGGAGCCTCTTTGTGGCTAGCTTATGCAAATCGAATTCAGCAACAAATTATAGTTCGATCCGGCATCAGACTTTCTACCTTAGGTTATGCACTGCCGGGAGTTATCTTGGCGATCGGCTTATTGATTCCATTAACGATGCTCGACCATTTATTGGCTGATCCTATAAGTACAGCTTTTAATACAACGACCCAGCTATGGCTGACTGGCTCAATCGCTGCACTTATCCTCGTCTACTTTGCAAGATTCCTCGCCGTATCGTTCAATTCAGTTGAAGGCGGCATTTCGCAAATCGACACCAAATTTGATCAAGCAGCGAGCACATTAGGGGCGACAAACACTCAAACACTAAAATCAGTTCATTTCCCGCTTCTAAGAGGGTCCATCTTGACCGGATTTCTTTTGGTCTTCATCGATATCACCAAAGAATTGCCGGCCACACTTATCTTGAGGCCCTTCAATTTCGAGACACTTGCCACTCGTATTTATCGTTTTGCCTCAGACGAAAGACTCTCCGAAGCGTCGATGGAATGTCTCATCATAATTGGTCTTGGTCTCATCCTAACGGCGCTGCTCATATCTAGCTCAAAAAAAGCATAAAAATACTTATAAATAGTGTTGCTAATGAGAATGATTCTCATTAATATAACGATCGAGCGTTAATAGTTGAGGGGCATGCTACATGGCAAACTTTATAAATATAATAAATGCCAGTTTGCTCTTTAACTATCTCCCGAGGCTTGCTAGCGCCTCTTCACACCTAAAACTTCTACTCCAGCGCTAGCAAGCCACCCTTAAAACACTGCTAAGAGAATTATCGGCTACAAATACGAGCATGAATAAGACTCCCATAAAAAGGAACAAGAAAGCATCGGTTAGACAAGAGATTATGCTTTGGCTTACAGGTGGCTCGATCTTTATGATGGTTTATTCTTTTAGCTGGTATTTAGTTGTTTAATATCAGCAATTCTCACTTTTCTCTACGACTAAACTGATCAAAAATAGGACACCGAGTCAAAAAGCATTCTGGAGAGGCTTTTGAATAGAACCATTTTTCATACATTTCTCTTACTATCCTTCTTCGGCTTGAACATGGATTCCTTTGCCACCGCAAAAACAGAGGAGCCGACCACAAAACTAGCACCAGAGATTAAAAGTCAATATACCTTTGCTTGGTCTTTCCAAGAAGGTTCCAATATGAAACCTCGAGGGGGTACCACTACCGGAGAAGGAATTACTCTAGACAAATCGATTAACCGCCAGTGGAGGTCCATCCAGGAAACTGGACTCTCTAAATTCGAACGGGATCGACGCGCCATACTTGCTATGTCGGGAGGCTATCGCGCCAGTTTTGACTTTCTTGAAACCCTGGGTTTGACAGAAAACCACTCACCCGCTCGGCCCTATCAATCCTGGGGCACAGAATACGTCTACGTTGTAGAAGACAAAAACAATTTCATCAGCCTCCAGCATGTTTTAGTCATGTACTTCGAGAGTAATAACGATCAACCGCTAGGACCTATGGTCATGAAACACTGGCGACAGGATTGGCATTATGAAGACATGAAAATCCATACATATCAAGGATTTAATACGTGGAAAGAGAAAACCCTTAAAGATCGAGAAGTCACCGGAAAATGGTCTCAGGCGGTCTATCAGGTTGATGATTCTCCTAGATACCAGGCGATCGGCTCGTGGCAACACACCGGCAATTATTCTAGTTGGCTGAGTGATGAAACCTGGAGACCACTCCCAAGGCGAGAATTTAGTGTGAGGAACGACTACGACGTTCTGATCGGCACCAACAAACACACAATCACACCAACAGGATGGGTTCAAGAAGAAGACAATCTGAAGATCAAACTTCAAAATCCAGGGATTCTCTCAGAAACCTCTCCGGTCATTGCAAAGGAGGTCGGTTTGGCTCGTTATGAAAAAATCACAGACCACGATTGGACACCTGGCGACGAATACTGGAAAAAAACCGCGGTTTTCTGGGAGAGCGTCCGACGTATCTGGTCTGAAATATTAGAAAATCGACAACAACTAACACTCGATCAAGAAAAACTAAAAGCGCGATCTATGTTTATGACAATGTTTGACATGGCCAACAAATTCTCTGACTCAAAAAATAATGATCAGATGACTTCTGAGATCGAAACGGCACTCCTAAACTACCTTGCTACCGATAAAAATTAATTTAAAGCCGATCCGGCTCCCTAACGAAAACACCAATAAACGATCTTCTTAACGCAACACGATCCTCCCTATGACACCTCGAATAGAAATGGCTGCCCCATTCACGATCAAAGGTTCGTATTTGGCCAATTTTGCGCCTCGCTCAATCATCCGAGCTACTCTCGCTTCTGGCATGTCAGAATCCACTTCAAGCACAACCAGGTCCTCCACCCTACCCTTTTCATTGATTGCATAACGGAATCGCACATCCAATGAAGCAGAGGAGTCCTTAGTAGACCTCTTAACGACCGTCGATTCGGCAGATTGTTCTCTTACGATAAAAGACTTCAAAGAGACCGGCGCCAGAAAAAGTGTACGACAGGAAAAAAACTCATAACTCGTCATGGCCTTCCGATCAATAGGGAAACACGCTTCACTCGAACAGCTCAAACAGTTCTCAAGATAACGCTCGCGCCCCACATTTAATTCGTCGATCAGATTTTTCTGAATGGTTGAAAACTCGCAAGAAAGCGGTCTAGCAAGATGATGAGATATTGGCCAGGGTCCACATTCCAGAGTAGCCCTTACTGCAACCTCTTCGATGGCTTCTTCTCCATGGGCCATACCACAAAGAATGCTATTCAAACACAAAAGTACTAAAAGAAAGACACGCCGACCCATAGCTTATCCCACTTGTTTAAATTAGATAAAACCGGTCTTTCTAAACCACGCAAATGAATCTGAGTTCTATAAAGACACACGTATTTATGCTGGAATTATTTCGTTTTCAAGGCAGAATATCATCTTGTTTGATTGATTAATGTTTTATTGGTGAGAGGAATTTATACACATGGCTGAGATGAAACCTGGAACAAGATTGAAGAGCGTCGTTTGCACAGGCGAAGCGATGGTAGTTAAAGCACCCGAAGGTGATCTCGTATTAACTTGTGGCGGCGTACCCATGAGCACAGAGAGTGATGTCACTGTAGACGCCTCGAACGCAGACGCCGAGCACATGTATGAATGCCTAATCGGTAAACGCTATGTTAATGAAGAAGAGTCGATAGAACTTTTATGCGTAAAGGCCGGAGAAGGCTCTTTCGGTGTGGATGGTCAAATGTTGATGGGTAAAGAGACCAAAAAGCTCCCATCTTCTGACTAGCGCTTCTATTCAAGGACTCCCGCGACTAACAATTCACCAATTCTATCGTGGTCATAGCCCAACACCTCATTGAGGACATACATCATGTCTCGGTTGAAAGTGGGTGCGGAGCTGTCTTGAGTGGCAACAGACCTGGAAAATTGAATTCTGGGCCCCTCAATCACGGTATTGCCACCTTCATGGTGGGGTAGTTCCACAAAATGATTCAAGTGATTTAACTGAGCGTCTTTGATCAACTCGGGACTGTTCTGTACCACCGATACCGGTACACCGGCAGACTGCAGCTTTGACTCCAAGCTAGAGCCTTCTTCGTTCTGGGTATATTGAATAATTAGCTCGTCAAGTTGTCTCTGATTTTTCAAACGCGATTCCATATCACTGAAAGCGTCCATTGAAGCATCCAAGGTCGGCAACACTTCACACAAAGATTGCCACTGCTGCTCTGTCTCACAAACAATCGCGATATGCTGATCGTCTCCTTTAGTCGGGTATACCGAGTGCGGCGCACAATAAGGGTCTGAGTTTCCTTGGCGTAACTGGACATGATCGTTTGCCATGTAATCCAAGATTGCTGGGGTCAAAAAATGCAAAGCGCTCTCAGCCTGGGCTAGATCTATGTGTTGCCCTTCACCACCGCGATCAAGATAATCCAAGGCCGCCAGAATAGCTGCAGCATTATACCGCGGCGCAATATAGTCCGTGTACGCGCCAAAGGGCCCGGCTGGATCCCGATCTGGCCAACCTGTGATCGCATAAAACCCTGCAATAGCCGCCGCCAAATTACCGTATCCGGCAAACATCGACAGTGGCCCCGTCTGACCAAACAGGCAGGTACTGAGCATAATCAGATTTGGATTGGTTTCTCGCAGACTCTCGTAATCCAAGCCAAACGCCTTCATCGCCTTTGGAGAAAAAGATTCTGTGACTACATCGCACCAACGGACTAAATCCAAGACAACCTCTTTGCCTTCGGGCTTGGTTAGATCTAAATTCAGTAAACGCTTACCCGCATTGGTGTTGTGAAATAGAGCGGACTTTTCGGAAGATTCATCGCTGTCTATAAAAGGACGGATAGTCCTTATCACATCGAGGCGCGAAGACGACTCGACACGAATCACCGTCGCTCCAAAATCGGCTAGCGTTCTGGTCGCACCCGGTCCAGCCAAGGCCCACATAAAATCCAGCACCTTGACACCAGCTAAAGGTAAGGGAGGCTCATTGTTACCCGGCAGACTTTCGAGAACCGGAATACTCTCAAGCTCCTCGAGTATCTCGCGAGTGTGTTCTCCGACCTTGGGCGGTCGACGCCCTATTGAGAGCGGCGTCTTACTAAATTTTGCGAATGGACCAGGATAGCGAATCGACGCCGACTCACCTTCGCCTTCGGGCTCGATAAAATAATTTCGTTGGGCAAACTGTTCGCTCCCCACTACGTCGGCAATCGTTGTCATCGGAGCCAGCAACAAACGCTTTTCCATCGCCACTTTTAACAATTCTTCTTTGGTTTTAGAAGCGGTGCACGCTTCAACGCATTTCTTAACGCGTTCAAACTCTTCCAACGACTCCTCTCCCGTCGAAAGAAGAAGCCCGTACTCTATCCAATCCTTATCTCGGGTTGCTTCATCGCAAAACCCTTCCTCAAAAACATACTCCATTAATCGCCGAGTTGCTGGTCCAACAGTCGCACCAAACACGTGGGTAATGGAAACATGTCCATCCAGCGCCGGATAGGTCAGCCGAATCCTCAGCTCACCAGCTTTTATGCCACCGGCAATTCTCTGAACCGTATTATCACCGACCGCAGCCGACAAAATATTTCCTTGGGTAGCCAGAGTAATGGCTTGTTGTGCGCTGACACTTACGTGTTGTCCTAAGCCAGATTGATGTCGCTCACGAAGTGCAATTAAAGCGCCTACCGAGGCCTCTGAGGCAGCATGATTCCACGCCTGAGGGACGCTCACACGGACTGGTGGAGACCCATCATCGCCTGTCATCGACAGGGGCCCCGCGCTCGCCATAAGTGTCAAATCCGATGCTTCCCAGGTGGACTTTGGTCCGGTCTGTCCATACGGGGTGATGCTGACCTGGATGAGCATCGGATTCAGTCCACTTAACGCCTCATAACCAAAACCTCGATTCTCTAGCGAGCCCACGGGCTGCGATTCAACCAAAAAATCTGCTCGTTTCACCAGCTCTAAAAACTGTTCTCTCTGGGAGTCTAAATCTAGTTCTATACTACGCTTACCCCTAGCATAGCCCCACCAGCTCAGGGAATTTTCACCTTGAGTTACAGAATCTGAAAAAGGGCCAATGTTTCTTCCTTCTGAACCACCAATAGGTTCAACCTGAATCACGTCTGCCCCCAAATCACCAAGTATTTGGGCACACAACATTCCCCGAGTTTGGGTCAAATCTAAAACTCTATAGGGCTTTAGTAGCATCATCCCCACCTTTTCCTCAATTTTGCTAAACATACACATTCGCTCTATTGCTGTCATGGAAATCAAGTAGTGTTAAAAGGAAAAATCAGTTAGAAACTAATATAGTCACGAGTGTAAAGCGTCGAACGATTATTTCGACGCTATCATTGAGATAAGAATCTATACATCTAACCATATTGGGGGACACCATGATCGATTTTCAGATACCAGAAGAAACCAAAGCAATCCGAAACAAGGTAAGAGAATTTGTCCAAAGCGAATGCCACCCCGCAGAAGAAACTTGCAACGCGGACAACTTCGATGAAGTGCTGGCCAAGCTCAGAAAGAAAGCTAGATCTCAAGGGTTGTGGTGTCCATTCGTTCCGGAAGAACATGGGGGCATGGGATTAAGACCGCTGGCCAACGCACTAGTTCAAATGGAACTAGGAGAAAGCTATCTAGGCGCTCTAGCACTTAATACGCAAGGACCAGATGATGCGACCATGCTGACTCTCTTGGAACACGGAACCGATCATCAAAAAGAAAAATTCCTCAAGCCCTTACTCAATGGCGAAAAACGAATCTGTTATTCGATGACAGAAAAGGCCGCTGGTGCGGATGCTACCGGAATGCAAACCAAAGCCGAGTTAGACGGCGACGAATGGGTACTGAATGGTGAAAAGTGGTTCAGTTCCTCGGCAAGTGTCGCGGACATCGCCGTCGTGATGGCCAAAACAGACCCGGATGCGGAGCGACACGAACAATATAGTACTTTTATAGTGGAACTGCCGAATCCCGGATACCAGATCCTGCGAAATATCGAGACCATGCAACCCCATACCGAACTTGGGCTTAAGCTAGGGGGCAGTCACTCTGAGATTAAGATAGAAAACCTACGTCTCCCTAGGGAAAACATTTTGGGCGGGCGTGGGCAGGGTTTTAATATGGGCCAACACCGACTCGCCTACGGCCGCCTGAGACATGGAATGCACAATGTCGCGATGGCTCAACGCGCATTAGATCTGGCTGCAAAGCACGTAGTCAACAGAAGTACATTTGGCGAACGATTGGCTGATCGTCAGGGCGTGCGCTGGATGTTGGCGGACTGCGCTTCTGAAATTTATAAAGCGAGATTAATGCTGATGCATATCGCATATAAAGCCGAGATGGGCATGGACTTAAGAAATGAAAATGGTATTGCCAAGGTGTTTATGGCCAACATGGTCCACCAGGTAGTTGATACCGCGCTGCAACAGCATGGCGCCCTAGGATACAGTCACGATACGCCCCTAGCTCGCTGGTACACGGGCATTCGCTCTCAGCGCTTGGTCGACGGCCCAGATGAAGTACATCGGTGGCGGACCGGCGCTAATGTGATCAAGGCTTTCGAAAAGCATGGCACCACCGCATCTGCCTGCGGTGGAGAGCTATTCGATTAGTTTGATATTATCTGACTTCGTAAAAACTACTGGTTAAATACTAGAGCCCTGCTTTTTGATGTTTACGTCATGGTAGGGCTCTAAAGCATCAATATCAGTTAAAGCCGAGTTTTCTCTGCGCCACGCAAACAACCGCACCCGAATATTCTCGGGCGTGATATCCAGCAAAGTGAAGCCATTACGCTCCGTAACCGGGGCCGGACTATCCAGACAGATATGACTTGCGACCATCGGCGGAGTTCCTCGAGCCCTACTCGGCCAGCCGGAGCCCGTGCCCAAAGGACCAGTGATAATTGAATGAATTGGATTTGACGCAAAAGATAGCTCGCCACTCTCAACAATTTGCGAATGGCCTGTGGCATGTAAATCCCCGCTCAAGACGAGCCCCGGTCGCCGTTTCTGGCTAGACATAGACTCCAGCAGTCGTTGATGTTGATTCCACCAACCCTTCTGCCACATAAACTTGGCCTTGCCAATCGTCAATTGAAAACGTTGACCATCTGCACCCATTTTTGCGGTCTGAGCCCCAGTTTGCCCGCTGTCAGCAACATCGGGGTACCATTCTCTCCACTTGCCAGCACTCCAACCAAAAGGGTGCGAAGGAATATGCATTAGCTGGTCAACGGCTTCATCTTTGGAGCGATTGTGCAACCAACCTTCCACTTCCGGTGGAACCAATCCAGCAGTCTCACCCTTTAACGATAAAAAGCCCGCGCAGTCATACATGAGCGTCTCGCTTAGTCGACCCCAGCGCAGTGCACCAAAATGACGATTATGTCCATTACTCATCGTACCACTTAACGTATTAGGCACGTCTGTGGAGGGTAAAAAATCCGGCAGGTAATGATCCCTGACGAAGTTAAAAAACTGCTTCTGATAGGATTCCGGCGGCAGTGTTACGTATCGATGAGTAGCCTCATCGTTTTCAAAATAATCATGATCATCGTTAATAAAATAGCTGGGGGTACTTCGAAGCTCAGTTCCATACAAAGGGGTGATCTGCTCACCCGCTACTATTTTTAAAATATCTTCATTAGTGCCACCATAGGCTGGAGCCCTTCGATCAAGCATACCGACGGCATTATAGAGGCTCGACGAAAACTCTCGCGTAGTTTCTCTGCTGGATTCCAACCATGTCCGCTGGTCCCAGTAAATATGATCTCCTATAGCGATCATCGCATGCGGTTTAAAGGACAACCCACGCTGAAGTAGCCGACGACGAGTACTCTGAGGCAAAAAGAAGGATTGTTCTCCCTCACTCATCAAGGGGTGCCCCCCTGCACAAGTAAATACCAGTAATCGCAAATGTTCTGGACTGCTTTCAGGGTCAGGCATAGTAGAAAGGAACCAAGGATCGGTTAACCGAGCCTCGCCCTCCATCAGGGCCAATTCATAACGAGTGTTCGGTCTTAAGCCTTCAGCATCGAATGCAAACCCACGGCCTTTACTATCCGTTGGACGGCCATAAATTTTTTCGCCATTAATCGAAAGAATGGCATCGCTAAGCTGCCTAGAAAAAACAGCTTTAAGAGAAATATGAGAGTGATTCGCTGATGGAATTAAATGCTCAACCGGCCCTGCTTTCCAATTCTGATTCGACAAAGAACTGGAAGCACCAGCTAATGCCGATAGCGCGATAGAGCCCTGCAAAAACTGTCTACGATGCATGTGCACCACTTTTCCCTCCTCCAAATCTCTCTACCCCTGCTCAGTCTAGCTCATACCCAAAGCCTCTACCTTGAATAAGTCCTTGGAGAAATGCTACTCCTTCTATGACGATTTCACCTATACCATCTGTTAGGCTTAAAAAAACATCTAAAACTAGAATCAAATGAAGGCGTTAATAACTCTGTAACTTCAAATACCTTTTAAGGAGACGACAAAATGAAATTCGGTGTCTCACTTCCCGTCAGGGAGATGCAAGATGATCTCGGAGCCATTCGCGCCTACGCGGAACTTGCCGACGAATTGGGTCTTTCGCACCTTCGAGTTCCCGACACAATAATGAACAAAAATGGTGGTCACCTTCATGAACCAATGACCTTACTTACCTGGGTTGCAGCTTTCACCAGCCATATAGAGCTGTGTCCTTCGGTGATTGTATTGCCTGCTCGACAGACGGTTCTATTCGCGAAGCAACTTGCAGAATTAGACGTTCTGTCCAATGGACGCGCCCGTCTCGGGATTGGAGTCGGCTCTAATAAAGATCAATATGCAGCGTTGGGTCAGGACTTCCACTCTCGGGGCGCAAGGTGTGACGAGCAGCTAGCCTTACTCAAGTCTTTATTAACTCAAGACAAAGTGGACTTCACTGGTCGTTGGGACACAGTCGAAGAATCAGGCATAAATCCGCTTCCTGTCCAGTCACATATTCCAATATGGTATGGCGGCACTTCTATCCCAGGCGATAGAGTAATCAGGAGAATTGCACGTTACGCCGATGGTTGGTTCGTCTTGTGTAATCCAGAAGACTACGAAGATATTCGTAATAGAATTAATAATGCAGCAGAGGCGGCAAATCGGGACCCTACTGCCATACAAACTGAGGCTGGCGTGGCCGTGGTCGGATCGAGAGAATCCGAGTGGCAATCGAGGATTACCAATTGGAAAAAAATGGGTATCAACTACATCTGTCTTCGTACGCTTGGAGGCGGCCTGACCCCTCAACAACATCTCCACAAATTGAAAGAAGTCGTTTCCGAAGCACTAGAACTCGTCGCCTGATGGACACACAAAATATAATTGACCAAATCGATTAGGGAGAAATGCTATGATCAGAAAATCAAAAAACCAAGGAAAATAACAATGAGAAGCATAATAACCATACTAATAATGGCTCTTTCGTTGAGCCAATCGGCCTTTGCAGACAACCATAAAAATCAATCCAGTGCTGAGGGCGCATTTACCACTCTTATGGTACAAGCCAAAAACGTTAGCGCCTACATAAAAGCACTTGAAGCGAGTGACAACGTCTTTAAGGCAACTGGTACGACAGCCGCAGGTTATTGTCTCACTCGAAGTGGTCACGACTACCCGGGACAAATGTTCATATGGAACGCTCACAGCAGTTTATCGAGCGCGTTAGAAGCCTCAGAAAAATATGATGCGATGGATGCTCCAAACTCAAAACTAGCAGAACTACGAGAAGTAAAATATGGCGTGACCTGGCAACCGTTGAAGCCATTCAAGTTAGACCCAGGTTTCGAGAGGATGCTTAGAGTAACTGTTCCGGCGCAATCAACAGATGCGTTTGTCAACGCAATCACCGCTGCAGAAAAAGGCGTACAGGCTGCCGGTCACGATATGAATCTCGGAGTTTTTGCAGCGATTGGAGGCGGCGTCCACGAAGCAAATACGTTGCACGTTAGAGCCATCGCCCAGAACGCAACGTCATTTGGAAAGATACTAGAGGACTATTATGCTGGCGCTAGTTATGGAGTTCCATGGAATGAAGCCTTTGCTATGGTCACTTCAATAAAGAGCGACTATATGCAAAAGTGCGAACAGATATATTCTGCAGAATAAGATTATTTGATCGAATTCAAAAAATCTCGATGAAGATACTCTCTGCTGAGGGCACCGCGACGTGACGGTTTACTTATACGGCTCATATGCTTCGTATGTGACCGCGAAAACACGGTGCTACCTGCTGAAGAAAGGCATCCCATTTGTCGAGCGTTTGCCGGGCCATCCCAGGTTCAGGGCTCACGTGCGAGCGAACACACTCAATCATCGAATTCCTCAACTAGAACTCTCAGATGGAACTGCGATACAAGACTCTGTTGCTATCATGGACAAACTGGAAGAACTCTATCCCGAACCATCCGTTTATCCACCGGGCGTAAAACAACAAACGGTAGCGCGGCTTTTTGAAGTTCTCATCGACGGTCTACTAGGCCGCCCAGCATGGCACTATCGTTGGAACTATATGGACGAAAACTATGGCTTCGTAGGCAGAGAATTTGGGCGCTCTTTTAAGCCTCAAGGTAGTAACGAAGAAGTCGATCACTTTGGTCAAATAATCGCTGAACGGATGGAAGGTAAACGCGCTGGAATGGGTGCTACCGATGAAGCCCTCCCAGTTTTTGAATCTTTTTACCTGGATGCCTTGGACATACTGGAAGAACACTTTACTAACACCCCATATCTCTTTGGTGGTAAGCCTACGGTTGCTGATTTTGCACTGATGGGCCCCTTATTTGGTCACCTTGCACGGGATCCTCAACCAGCCATGATCATGAAACAACGTTCTCCACGAGTATTTCGTTGGACTGAAACGATGAACACACCCCAAATACAAAGCCCCGAGTTTGCGGATTACAAGATGGAATTCACTTCCGATGACGAATTTCCAGGTAAGACCCTAGATTTGTTGAAGCTTTGCATAGAGGCTGCAGGGCAATCGATGCCATCGATAGCAGAAATCTACAATGCATGGGTTTCAGACAAATCAGATCAACCCGAAAACACCATGATTTCCAAAGACATGGACGAACCCGTCATCGGCCGTTTCGAGACTGTACTGCGTGGTGTAACGATACAAAACAGTGCCAATTTATACAGCCTGTGGGTCCATCAACGTACACTCAACTGGTTCAAGCATCAGCCAATTGAGGCACAAAAAAAGGCTCGGGATCTACTCCTGGAAATCGGAGGTGAAGCAATGCTGGACATTAAACTTGCTCGCCCCTTAGCCCGAGTTAACAGCCATGTCGCGCTCGGACCCGTGTCGTCCTAAGCGAAAAAAGTTTCAGTTTTGGTAAGTAAAAAATACGACGAAAATTAACCTGATTCTTCCTAGCCTATATTCCACCTCAGCTTAGAATCGCCTGTACTTAACTAAGCAGTATTTACGCTCTTATCCAAAAAGAACCATACATCGAACTTCGATACTCCAACGATCAGGCGCATCTTTGGGGGTTTGCGCATCGTTAAACGCACTGTGAAAACTGAACGTACAAGGACCGTTAGCTCGGCTATCTGCCTTAGCGCCATCACTCTGCGCTAACAAACCAGCGGAATCCCACTGTTTGATCAATAACGCTTCGCTTCGAACCATACCTGGATAACTATAGAATGCATGTCGTTTATCGTACTTCGCCCAATAATTCTCACCCACACGATCTGGCATATGAATTTCAAAGACTACAAGATCTTCAGGTTCAACCGTCTGTCCATCACACAATGCAAGCGGGTGCGTGGCTACCGGTGTTGATTCAATATTGCGCCACACATTGATTATGGCAAATCGACCTTCACCACCAAGCGCCGATTTCGCTAAGTCTTTCGAAATCAACCCCTGCCCCTCTGGTATGACATCTCTAAGCGTGTCATTAACACTAGAAACTTGCGTCAGTTGTTGTAGTCGCTCATGGGCAGAACGCAACGTATAGTCCCCATGGACAATATGTGCCGGTCCCTGAACATCTTGCCCTCCTCTGACCCGGCGTTTCTCAGCCAACCCCCCAGCTGAACGAATATTATGATCAAAGGCCCAGACTTGTGCACCAGTAACCTCTTCAACAATCTGCTCGCAGTCTCGATAGTAATTTGATATTACGTCTTGATGATCCAGAAAATCATAGTTTGGTACTGGATTTTGTAGCAACTCAAATCCGTTCTTTATCAAAGTCATAGAGTTCGCCGACGAGAGCTGCCGCGCATCATTAACTTCTATCTTATAAGGCTGCGTTTCAACTCCTTCACTATCAACAAAATTACCCCGATCGTCGCGCGTCATACGCACTCGATCATTACGGTACAACGACGATTCAGTCTCTGCCGTCAGAAAGTGAAATTCACCAGTCCAAGGGATAACAGGGCTTCCCTTCATTTCTACGACACCTCACGCTGCGTCGACATGGGGTCGCTTGCGAACCACTTCTCGCTAATGCGCTGAATATAACTCTCCAGATTGCTGTGTTCGTGTGCCGCGTTCTTTAATTGCGAGGTGTACGGAGCATTCATAATCTGCCACAAAAAAGCATATGTCGTAGCATCAACTGAAGTTGGCTGATCACCCAAAACATAGGAATTCTCTCCTAAAAGTGTCGCCAAAGCGTCCAGATCTTCCCTACCGCGTTTGTCGATCTCCTTTTCGGTAAAAGCGCCTACACCATGCTCGATAGATTTGCGGCGACTATCATCCCGTGCTTCTTCGTAGCTTGCTTGGTCGAGCTCTTTCAGCATACCTGGAGTATCCCAATAAGGATTTTCAGGCGCCCACCATCGCTCACGGGCCATTACCCACCAAATATGCTCTTCTACCATTCGCTTAATCGTGTGCCCAGAAGCTCGCTGCTGACTGGTAAGGTCTCCATCCAGAGGGTCACCAAAATGTTCTTTCAGATAATCAATAATAAAACTGGAATCGGCGATCTGAGTACCGTCATGCTCAATGTAGGGCAGCTTTCCCTTGGGAGCTGACTCAGCAAAAGCTATGCCCAGGCTCTTAGTTTTAAATTCGATTCCAGCCATACGCAAATAGGTTTCGATTTTGAGCACAAATTGGCTAATGCAACCAAATTTTCCCCAAGCAGGACCAAAGCGGAACAATGTGACCACGCTCAACCTCCTAATAATGTCATTTAAGAATACTAGTCTAGCCAACCCGCGGGAGTACGTCGATTCTATCTAGGTCAAGAACGAAACCCATTACCAGAAAATTAATACGCTGCGACGCCTCCATTATGCGACAAGTTAAGTGGTCGGGGTAGAGAGATTCGAACTCCCGACATCCTG